>CAIXUE010000203.1 GCA_903922545.1 uncultured Alphaproteobacteria bacterium
CGATCTTAAAGGCCGCCGCGGTGCTGGCGCTTTTGTCTGGCCCCGCACGCGCCCAGCCGGCCGCGCCTTCCGCCATCGAAACCGTCACGGTAACCGCGGAAAAAATCCCCGCTGAAATCGCGCATGATTTTGTCCAGTCTTACGCACGCATGGCGTCGGAATCGCTGCCCAAGCTGACACGCTGGAAAAAACCCATCTGCGTCGGCACCGACGGGCTTTCCAGCGAAGACCTCAATCTGTTCGTCACCCAGCGCGTCCGCCAGATCGCGGCCCTGGCCGGCATGGAAGTCGATTCCGGGTTTTGCAAATTCAATATCGAGATCATTTTCAGTTCCACGCCCCAGGCGTTTCTCGACCGGGTGCGGGTGGAAGGCCCCGCATTGCTGACGCCGCGGCGCTCCCAACTGGGCGCCGTGGCCGTGATGCGCCATCCGCTCCAGGCCTGGTACGCCACCGGCATTGAAGACCTGCATGGCAACCTCATTCTGAATGATGAGGAAAATGCCGCCTTCCTCGCCTCCGCCAATTCCAGCGGCAACGGCTTTGGGGTGTTCAATTCCGCCCCCACCATGAATGTGGAAGGCAGTATTTTGCGCAACGGCATCTCCAGCCAGATGGCGCATGTCTATGTCCTGGCCGACACCAACAGGACCGGCGATTTCAGGCTGGGGCCCATCGCCGATTACATCGCCATGCTGGCGCTGACCCAGGCAGAGTCCTTTGATACCTGCAAGCCGCTGCCCAGCATCACCAACCTGTTCGCGGCCAATTGCGGCGAGGCGCTCAAGCCCGTCTCCATCACCGACACCGACATCGCCTTTCTCAAAGGCCTTTACCGCATGGACCCGGGCGCCAATTTGCAGACGCAGCAATCCGACATTGCACGCGAGGTTGAGAAGGCCCTGGAGGCGAAAAAGCCTTGATACACAAGGGCTTCTGGCTTCTTCGGCTGCGCCAAACCGCCAGTTGCGCGCCGCCCGGCCAAGCCTTAACAGTGTCACCCGAAACATGAAGCGGCCAAAGCCGCGCTGAGGGAGATACCAATGATCAGGAAGTTTGCATTTGTCGGGGTTGCCGCAACCCTGGCCGCGGGCCCCGCGCTGATGAATCCGGTTTCGGCTGCTGAAGCCGATGGCCTGATCGTGCCGGCCGGCTTTCACGCCACCATGGTGGCGGATGGCTTGTCCAGCGTGCGTCACCTGGCCTTCGCGCCCAATGGCGATCTGTATGTCTCCACCCAGGTGGCCCGCACCGCGGCGCCGGTCGGCATCTATGCCCTGCACCTGAACGCCAAGCATGTCGCCGACAAGACCGAACATTTCGGCACCGTCAACGCCGGCACCGGCATCCGCGTCTATAAGGGCTATCTCTACGCCGCCAGCCCCACCACCATCTATCGCTACAAGCTTTCCAGCGCGCTGGTTCCGGCGGGCGATCCGGAAGTGGTGGTTGACGGCATGCCCTCCACCGGCTCGGGCACCCATCCCATCGCCTTCGATCCCAAGGGCAATCTTTATGTCTCGCTCGACGGCACCGGCAATATCTGCGTGGACGCCAACGCGCCGCGCGGCTCGCGCCCGCTCGGCCTCAAGCCCTGTCCGGGCCTGACTGGCCGCTCCGGCGTCTGGCGTTTTGATGGAGCCAAGCTCAATCAGAAATTCCCCTCCGATGGCACCCAGTTCGCCACCGGCGTGCGCAACATGGGCGCGATGGACTGGTCCAACAGCTCGGGCGCGCTTTATGGCGTCACCCATGGCCGCGACACCACCCACACCCAGTTCCCCACCCTGGTCAGCGAAGCCGATGACGACAATATCGGCGACGAAATGCACCGCATCACAATGGGCACCAATATGGGCTGGCCCTTCACTTATTATGACGCGGCGCGCCACGTCCGCCTGACGGGTCCGGAATATGGCGGCGACAACAAGACCCCCGCTGATGCCTCGGTCTATGACATGCCCGTCGTCGCGTTCGCGCCCAAGCGCATCGCGCCGCTGGATCTGGTTTTCTACAACGCCAGCAAATTCCCCGCCAAATATCGCGGCGGTGCGTTCGTTGCCGCCCATGGCACCAATGGCCCGCAGGTGGCCGGCGGCCATGGCGGCTATGACGTGCTGTTCGTGGCGATCGATCGCAATGGCGATGCCAAGGCGCCGGAAGTTTTCGCCGACGGCTTTGCCGGTCCCACGGCCGACGACAAATATTCCGGCCATGCCGCCTATCGCCCGGTGGGCGAAGCGGTCGGTCCGGACGGCGCGTTGTATGTGGCCGATTCCAACAAGGGCCGCATCTGGCGCATTTCTTATGGCAACTAAGCCAGGTTCCGGTCCGGAAAGTTTAAGCGTTTAAATTTTTACGGATTTCTGCACC
>CAIXUE010000204.1 GCA_903922545.1 uncultured Alphaproteobacteria bacterium
AAAGCCGATGCAGAACGGCATTTCCGGCAGCTTCAGACCCATCGCCATGCCGGTAGCCACGCCCGCGATGCCGGCGATAACCAAAGCGCGCAGCGGCGGGCCGGTGCGCAATTCTTCGCGCCGCACGATCAGGATCGCCAATCCCGAAAACACGAACACGCTCATCACATCGTCGTAATAGGTGCTGCCGAATTCGGTCAGGGTGAGTGCGCCGAACATGCTGACCAGCGCCAGCGCACCGGCGGTCAGTTTCGCCTCCGCCACGCGGAAACCTTCGCGCCCGATCAGGTAAAGCGGCACGATGTTGCTGCCCTGGGCCGCGCCCAGGATTGCCACCGCGATCCAGGAACGGGTGTGGGTCGCCAGCCAGTAAAAGGGAATATCCAGCAGCGGATTGTAGTAGCTGGCCTGATGGGCCACCGCGACGTCGAAGCCCAGCCGGTTGTTGAGAAAGGCGTACGGCGCGTACCAGTGATAATTGCGGAAGTCCCAGCTCGTGTCCTTGCCCAGGACCACGACAAACGCGGCCCAGAACAGGATGGTCAGGCCCAGAAAGGCGAGTTCCCGGCTGGTGAGAAAGGGTCGGGAGGGGGACGCCATCAGTGCCTGAAACCTTCGCTGTTTGAAGGTTCTAGCTTGAGAGGCCGGTGAGCAAAAGCTCCGGCGGCGCTTTTGCCGCCCTATTCCGGATCCGGCTCGACGACGATGTTCTTCAGGAATTGCAGGGTGCAGGCCCGCCAGGAATGTCCCAGGGCGAACTCCCGGGGACGGGGGCTTTGGGGGCTTCTGGCGATCTCCAGGGCTCTCAGGCAGGCAGCCTGCAGGTCTTCATCCAGGGCGCCCACAGGGGCGTCCCCAACCACGTCCAGCGGCCCCTGAACGGGATAGGCCGCCACCGGAATGCCGCAGGCCAGGGCCTCCAGCAGCACCAGGCCAAACGTGTCGGTCCGGCTGGGAAAGACAAAGACAGTACTGGCGCTATAGGCGCGCACCAGCGCCTCGCCTGACAGCGCCCCCAGAAACTGTACGGCGGGGTATTTGGCGGTCAGGGCCGTGCGGGCCGGCCCGTCGCCCACCACCACTTTGGTGCCGGGCAAATCGAGGGCCAGAAAGGCTTCGATATTCTTCTCCACCGCCACCCGTCCCACATAAAGCCAGATGGGCGCTTCATAAGGCAGGCTTGCGTCCGCCACGGGATGGAACTGTTCCACATCCACGCCGCGCGACCAGATGCGCAAATGCTCAAAGCCGTGGCTGGCCATTTCGCGTTTCAGGCTTTGCGTCGCCACCATCATCGCCATGGCGGGCCCGTGAAACCAGCGCAGCCAGCGATAGACATACTCCAGCGGAATGAAGGGAAAACGTGCCTTCACATATTCTGGAAAGCGGGTGTGGAACGAGGTGGAAAAACTGATGCCGTATTTGATGCAGATGGCCCGCGCCGAAAGCCCCAGCGTGCCTTCGGTGGCGATATGCACCGCGTCCGGCGCGAATTCGCGGATTTCCTTTTCCAGCATGGCGCGGGGAAACAGCGCCAGGCGGATTTCCGGATAGGTGGGCATCGGCACGGTGAAACGGCCTTCGGGTGTCGCATACCGCACCTGATGGCCCAGCGCGCTCAGATCCTCGCCCAGCACTTCCAGGGTGCGCACCACGCCATTGACCTGGGGCTTCCAGGCATCGGTGACGATCAGGATTTTCAAATGCGCGGCCACGCCGGGAACAGGCCCCGGCTGCAGGCGGCGTGCCCTACGCGGGAATAAGCGCGGGCGTACCGGCCTCGGCCAGGCGGGTGCTTGTCTGAGAAGGGGTTGCCCAGCGCAGAATCTCCATATTACCGCGGGCATCTTCGACAAGGGCGCTGCAGCTTTCAACCCAGTCTCCGTCGTTGAGATAAAGGATGTCGCCGATCATGCGGATTTCGGCCTGGTGGATATGGCCGCACACCACCCCATCCACACCGCGCTTTTTGGCTTCGGCCGCCACGCATTCCTCATAGCGGGAGATATATTCCACCGCGTTCTTGACCGTGTGCTTCAGCCAGGCCGACAGCGACCAGTAAGGCAGGCCCAGTGCCTTGCGCGCCCGGAACAGGATTTCATTCCACGACAGCGCCACGCCGTAAGCCCAGTCGCCGGCATGGGCCAGCCATTTGGCGCAGGAAATCACGCCATCGAACCGGTCGCCATGCAACACCAGAAGGCGCTTGCCGTCGGCGGTTTCATGCACCGTCTCGTTGATGATCTCGATGCCGCCGAACAACCGGCCGGCATATTCGCGGGCGAATTCGTCATGATTGCCCGGCACGAAAATCACGCGCGTGCCGCCATCCACCTTGCGCAGGATTTGCGCCACCACTTCGCCATGCGCCTCATTCCAGAACCAGCGGCGCTTCAGCTGCCAGCCATCCACAATGTCGCCCACCAGAAACAGGGTCTGGCATTCATTGTGCGCCAGGAAATCCGCCAGCGCCTCGGCCTTGCAGCCGCGCGTGCCCAGATGCGTGTCCGAAATGAAAATCGTGCGGTGCTGCCGCATCGGCCGCGAACTGGGATGAAGGTGCGATGCGCGTGCATGGGAAGGTAAGGGGGGAATAAAACTCGTCAGGGCATTGTCGAAACTGAGAGAGTTCGCCATGCGCTCCTCGCTAACGCCGGAAAAGTGTTGGTGCCGAATCAGGACCTTTCCGGTTTGGCGGCTGGATAAACGACGTGTACGAATCTTTTGTCTCGCCGGGACGACAGTCCCGTGAAGCACGCAATGCTTAATGTGGAACCCCGCTTTTCCCGCGCTGCACAAGATCTGCAAAATACGATTGGCAGCCATTCCAAAGCCGCAAATTGCCCAGTTTTCAGCCAAAAATGCTGATGAAAACGCCTTTCATCGCCCTTGCGCCCACCCCCCCTTTGGATCATATTGTTGCAGCGCGGTATTGCGATCTTCGATTGCGAAGCCGCCGCCCTTCCTGGGCGTTTCCTCCCTGAACTTGGCCGCTCTCACGAGCGGCCATTTTTTTTGGCGGTCATTTTGGCTGCTGGCGGCGTCGCTCGTCGCTCATTGGCAAAGCCAACTTCGCTCCTCGCTCCTGACCATCAACCAAAATGCCTCGCCAAAAATCCGAGGCAAGGAATTGGCAATTGAATAAGAAAAAATCTCTATTCCGCAGCGAGTGGGAAGTTGCCGCCGCGCGAAAGCGATGACAGCGGCGTGGCCGTCAGCCGCGTCAGGGCGGCCATCAGTTTTTTCTGCACGGTGCCGAAACAGGGCCGCCGCGACAGGGAATTTTCTTCCAGGTAAAGGCTGCGGTTGATTTCGATCTGCAGGGCATGGCACCCCGCGCCGCTTTTGCCATACAGCGCCGTGGTGTAGCCGCCGGCATAGGGCGAATTGCGCACCAGGCTGAAACCGGCATGGCTGAAGGCGTTTTCCGCCGCCGCGGTCACCAGCGCCGGCGCCGAAGCGCCATAACGGTCGCCCAGCACAATATCGGGCACCGCCAAAGCCGAAGGCATGGAATGGCAATCCACCACAATCGCCAAGCCAAAGCGCGCCATGGTTTCTTCCACCAGCGCCTTCAGCGCCGCGTGATAAGGCCGGTGCAGCATGGCCAGGCGCCGCTCACCTTCTTCGGGCGCCAGCCTCCCGCGATAAATCTCGGCCCCATCGCGCACAATGCGGGGAATGACGCCCAAGCCCGCCAGCACCCGGGGACTGGGCGCATCCACCGCCACGCTGAGGGGACCTGAGAACATATTGGGGTCCAGCTCATGGGGGCCGCGATTGGCGTCGCAATAGGCCCTGGGGAAGCGGGCGGCGATCAGGGGTGCGCCCAGATCGATCACCCCCTCGAACAGCTCGTCCACAAAAGCGTCTTCCGACCGGCGCAGGGTCAGCGAATCAAGCCGGCTGGCCTTGGCCAGGCTGGCCGGATAGACGCGGCCGGAATGGGGGGAAGCAAAGACAAAAGGCAGGCTCTGGCGCACCGGCCGGGTCACCCGGAAAGGCTCGGCATAAAGCAGGGCCAGGGCGGCGTCGCCCGCGGGGGCATTGGGCAGATCGGGCAGGGCCATGGCGGTTTTCCGGGCGAACCGCCTTAAAAGACCCCATGCAGGGGCTTGGCGCAAGGCGGCCGGGGCCGGTGCACCCGGCCCAGTCTGGAACCCAGCGTTAACCATCGTTTACGATTTGGGATATAGGCTCTAAGTCTAAGGGCTTCTGGGCAGTGTGATGGCACATATCCTTCTGGCGGAAGACGATGAATCGCTGCGCAAATTCCTTGCGGCGGCGCTGATCAAGGCCGGCCATGCGGTTACCGATTTTGGCGACGGCGCCGAGGCCTGGGATTGCGTCCAGGGCTTTACCTTCGACCTTCTGCTGACCGATATCGTGATGCCCGGCATGGACGGGATTGAGTTGGCCAAGCGCGCGGTGGAGCGCAATGCCGAGCTGAAAGTCATGTTCATCACCGGCTTTGCCGCTGTGGCCCTGCACCCGGCTTCGGGCGCCCCCAAACAGGCCAAAGTCCTCTCCAAACCCTTCCATTTGCGCGAAATCGTGTCGGAAGTGGACCGGATGCTGGCGGCGGCCTGATCTCTATCGGAACGGGCTTTCCACCTTTCCTTCTTTCCTGACCCCCGCTAAAAGACCCCCATTCCGCATATCCGTGAAACGGGCGCGTAGCTCAGCGGGAGAGCACTTCCTTGACATCTTTCGTGTCAACGGAGGGTTTTCAAAGAGTTAGGTGGAGTTTCGGCACGCTTGTGGTATGCAGCGCGCCAGTTTTAGTTTTGGACCCTCTCGGGGCCGAACGTCAGATGGGCAATTAGCTCAGCGGGAGAGCGTCCCCTTGACATGGGGAAGGTCAGAGGTTCAATCCCTCTATTGCCCACCATCTTCAAGCACTTACAGCATTTTCGGAGTCGCCCGCGACCAACTGCGGTTGCAGCGGCAGGATGATTTTGCGCTTCTTCATCTTCGCCTCGATGTCCGCCATGACGGCATCAATCGCAACCCGCGCCGCGCTCAGATAAGTCGGGTCGTATTTGGCGTAGATCTCGGTGGTGCGTAGACCAGCATGCTTGTGGCCGAGCATGCCCTGCACCTCCCACGGCGGCACGCCCCGCCGCCTGAGTTCTTTGGCCATGGTGTGCCGGATACTGTAGGGCGACACCCTGACTGGCAGACCCTTGATATGGGTTGGGAACCGCTGAAATGTCTTCTTGACCGAATGCACACGCTCACCGTGATAGGTGATCACGTAGTTTGTCTTCAGCCTCTGCAGCCAAGGCAACAGCGTGTTCGTCATCGGGACGGTCGGCCGATACTTCTTGGTCTGGCGCCGACCGTCGGGATTGAGGCGCACCAGTTTGCTCTCGAAGTCGAGCTGGAACCGGGTCAGTTCCAGGACAGCCTCGGGTCGAGCCATGGTGTTGGCCATCACCAGACAGAATAGCAGGATGTGGTCTGACTTCGCATTGTCGAAGATCAGCGCCATTTGGTCGAGCGTCAGCGCCCGTTCCTTTGGCTCGTCGACCTGGACCGATGGGATAAAGGGAACGTGGGTTACCTCACCTTCACGCTTGGCACGGTTCAAAGCCGACCGCCCATCGCAGAGGCACCTGTTGATTGTCGCTGGCGCCCAACCTTTAGTCTGTAGATCTTCGACGAATTCCCGAATGCGCCGCTTCGTGAGGTCCGCCACCATGACGGGCCCGAAGAACTCGTTCCATCGATCCAGATTGGGTTTGATCACGTGATGGGATCTAAGCTTCGACGCATGATGGGTCCAGTACCGCATAAGCACTGTGGCAAGCGGTACGTTGGATGGGTCTTCATCGACCATGGTCTCGTTCTTGAGTACCCAGTCGGCAAGTATCAGCTTGGCTTCTTCAAGGTCCGCTGTGCCAAGAGAAACGCGGCGTGTCTGTCGCGATCTTTTGTCATACCAAGTCCGTTGCCAGACACCGTCAGGCGCGTCAGGCCTTTTGGAGATCCAGTATTCTCCAAGTTCAAAGACACGGCCTCTAGACTGTTTCTTTCGTGACATTTGGGCTTGACCTCCTGTGAGTCGAGATAGGCGAGAAGTTGGTCGTTGCGGTAGAGAATTCTGCCGCGAATCGATGTGTATCCAATCATCCCGGCCCTTCGCTCCCGCCGAATAGTGTCGATGGAAACGCCGAGGACCTCCGCCGCCAGGCCTTCCGGGATCAGGCGCGAAAGATAGCCACCATCGCCATCCTCCAACGATTCCTCGGCATTGGGCAGAATCCCACCTCTTGCTCTATCGGACCGCATGGCCCGAACCCTGCGCCAGCATCCCAGGTTTGCAAGGCGAGGCAGCGGCTTTCATTTCGTCCGAAATGCGACGCCGGGCTACGGCGGCGGAGCACGGCGTGCCGATGCGTAGCGCGAAAAGAAAGCTGTCCGCTCGCAGCGATATGCTTTGGTCTATACGCGATCCAAAGGGCGTAAGCGCTGATACCACAGCATAATGAACACTGGCTGCGACGGTCGCGTAGTGTTCCCGAGGGAATCGAATCTTTGGCTAGGCTATCTCGGGCTGATGCCGATTGAGAGACGGCCCGCGTCGCTCCCGCAGGAAATATCATGCTTTCGGACTCGGCAACCCACAGTGCCCTTCGTGTGTCGTCGAATCTGCTAGATCGTACGCGTCTACGTGTTCGACTGCCCGACGGGATTCTCCAGCAATATAAGCTGTGGGCAGGAGAGATGCCGATTCTTTCCGCGCGCAGAAGCGTTCGCAGGCAAGTCCTCATTGAGTTGGCGCTGATGGAAGGCGTCAATCGACTTGCTGGAGGAGAGCGGTTCTTGCCGAACCGCTATGTGATGCGCAGCTACTCGCTGCTGCTCCATTCCCAGGTCTTGCGGCAGGTTCACCTGGCCGCCGCAACTCACGACTTCAAGTGCGGTGCGCTCATCAGCGCTGTTCTAGCTAGCTACTTGGAGCGGAACGCGCCTCATTATCACGCCGTCCTCAAACGGGAACCGGTCCTGAGGTTGATTCGAGGCGCGCGCTTCGGTGCCTGAAGAAGCGCATCGCCAGGTAAACGGCTGTGAGGACCGAATGCCCGGTGTTAGGCGCCCGAAATTCGGATGGTTGTTGGCGCGGAGGAGCAGTCTATGCCATTGGGTATGAGGCATCGACACTGCCATCTGCTTTTGGGCTATTGGGTCGGGTTGCATAAAGGACCGCTTCCACGTCGTGAGGAGGAACTGGACTCGGAAATACTGCGGACGCTCCTTCCAGCGATCTGCCTAGTGGAGATGAGGCGTTGCGGTCTGCCTTTCTATCGCTTGGTGGGTCGACAACTCTCAAAGCGCTTCGGACAGGATGTAACAGGTATGCCAGTCTCCTCCCGCTGGGGCCCCTCGGACTACGTCCAAATTCAGGCCCACTTTCTCGAGAGCGCACGCTCCCATTGCCCGTTTTTCTATACGTCGGTCGGCCGGGACGAAGCGGGTCGCTGGCATTTGTTCGAGACGCTCTGGGCGTCTATCCAGATGGATGACCCGCAAATCAGTTGCTTTGTCGGGGTGAGTGAGCCGCTGCTTGAGGACGGGGCTCCGCCTTTGCCCATGATCGGGCACGAGGCGCTGAAAGATATCTCGCTGTTGAATGAGCGGCGTCCTTTGACTGTCGCGGCGGCAAAATCCTCAAATCAGTCCTCGTCGCACCTGCGGCTTGTGGTGTCGTGAAAGCTAGGCGCCGTCAGTCGATCGGGATGCTGACCTGCATGGCTCTTTTTGTACCAAGCGAATTGATAGAATTGGCTTGGAAAGGAGCTTTGCGATGCCCAAGAAAAGGTTTAGCCCGGAGCAGATCGTGACGTTGCTGCGGCAGATTGAAGTGACGATGGGCCAGGGTA
>CAIXUE010000205.1 GCA_903922545.1 uncultured Alphaproteobacteria bacterium
AGGTGAGGATCAGCGCCAGCCCGATCAGGGCCACGACCAGGCCGCGCTCGGTCCATTCATGCTGGTTGATCATGAAGCTTTCGCGCGGCCACTGCACAACATTCGCGCCCTGAAGCGTGAAGAGCGCGCCGAAGGCCAGCAGGATGACGCCAATGGCCAGGAGCAGGGCAGATTTCATTTTTTGTCCTCGGCCGGTTTTTCCTCGGGCAGTGGAATGAATTCCTGATCGTCGCCCGGGATCAGGCCGAACTTGCCGTCCTTCCATTCCTGCTTGGCGCGCTCGATGCGTTCCTTGGAGGATGAGACGAAATTCCACCACAGATGGCGCGGGCCATCGAGCGGTGCGCCGCCGAACAGCATCACCCGCGAAGGGCCATGCGCGAAGATCAGGACCTCTTTGTCCTTGTCCAGGATGATCATGCGTCCCGCCGGATGGATTTCCGGGCTGACATCGCCGCCGATCTGAATTTCGCCTTCGGTGACAAAGAGGGCGCGCTCTTCATGTTCGGCCGGAACGGTGAGGGCGCCGCCGCTGTCAAAGCGCGCATCGGCATAGAAGATGGGGGAGAAAACCTCGACCGGCGATTTGAGGCCGAAGGCATTGCCCACCATCAGCTTCAGGCGGACATCCTGTTTGTCGAGTTGCGGCAGGTCAGCCGCCGCGAAATGCTGGAAGTGCGGCGGGGTTTCTTCATGTTCGCCGGGAAGCCCGACCCAGGCCTGGATGCCGTGCAGGCGGTGGCCGGCGGCGCGGGTGTCAGGCCCCGTGCGTTCCGAATGGGCGATGCCACGGCCGGCGGTCATCCAGTTGATGTCGCCGGGAAGAACTTCCTGCACCGAGCCCAGCGTGTCGCGGTGCATCTGGGTGCCTTCGAACAGATAGGTGACGGTGGCCAGGCCAATATGCGGATGTGGCCGCACATCAATGCCCTTGCCGGGCGGAAAATTCACTGGCCCGAAATAATCGAAAAAGATGAAGGGACCCACGCTGCGGCGCTGCGCGTCAGGCAACAGGCGGGTGACGAAAAACCCGTCACCCAGATAATGGGTTTTGCCTTCGAGGGAGAGCATGGCGGCAGCTTACAGCGGCAGGACGCCCGCGTCATCCATGATGGGCCGCGCCCACAGCACGGCGGATTTGAGCAGTGGCGCATAGAGATGCGGAAAGTCCGCGTTGCGCTTGGGGGCATGTTCCCATTTCAGCGCCGCGCCCAGAGGTTCGGTTTCCACCGCCAGCAGCATCAGGCCGGTCTGGCCGGCATAATGTCTGGCCAGCGTGCCGGGCAGTTGTTCGCGGGTGGAGAAATGGATGAAACCGTCGCGCTGGTCATCAGCGGAGCCGGTGTAGGCGTCGGTCACCTTTTCCCATTCGGCGCGGGGAAGGATTTTGTAGATGAGCTCAGTCATCGCCGCCGCTGCGCCAGCGCCAGCCGCCTGCGGTTTTGAAATAGGAAATCACGGAGAAGGGGATGCCGACCGCGGCGATGCCGGACAGCGCGACAAGGAACTGGGTGTTGCGGTCACTGAATTGCTGCGACTCCCAGGCCACGCCGAGAATGAGCGCCAGGCCAACCAGCGTCAGTGTCCAGCCCTGCCAGGTGTTGGGCGTGGCGCCATAGCCGAAGCTTTTCTGCTTGAACCAGTATTTTGCCACTTCCCGTTACCTCAAGATACCCAGTCCTAGAAACGCAATTGCCAAAACAATGATGGCCACTGCATAGCAATTCAACCACATGTCATTGAGTTTTGCGAAGCGCCCACTCCAGAGAAATCCCATCACCTTCCAACCATTCGAGATGGTGTTGTTGAAAAAGAGAGAAGGGCGTCCGAGCGATTCCCACGTCTGGCTGTGACGGGCTTTTAGACGTGCCAGGAAAGCGCCGTGAAATGCCATGCCCGCGACAGCCATGACCATCAGAGGAATGGCATGGGGGCTGACACGCGTTTTGACTACGAGTGGTTTGTTCCAGATTCCGTTTTGATGTTGGCCGACGAGGATCAGAGTAACGACTGCAATAAGAAAGACGATAATCGCGAGAAACCCTGCGCGTGCACCCCGGCCATAAAAATTAAGCGTGGGGTCGTTAAGGCCTTCAAATTTCTTTTGAAGCAGCCATTTGGTGAATCTCAATCCGCTCCCAACAGAATTATTGAGCGGGCCG
>CAIXUE010000206.1 GCA_903922545.1 uncultured Alphaproteobacteria bacterium
GCGCCCATGTTCTCGAACTTGTCGGCCAGTTCGATTTCCTTGGCGACGGTAACGCCGTCCTTGGTGGTGCGCGGAGCGCCGAAGCTCTTGTCGATCACCACGTTGCGGCCCTTGGGGCCCAGGGTCACCTGCACCGCATCGGCAAGGATGTCGACGCCGCGCAGAAGCTTTTCGCGGGCGTCGGCGCCGAATTTCACATCTTTCGCTGCCATAACTTTATTCTCCTGAATTCAATGTTGAATGGGTGAGGGCGTGGATTACTTTTTCTTCTTTTCGATCACGCCCATGATGTCGCTCTCCTTCATGATCAGGAGCTCCTCGCCATCAAGTTTGACTTCGGTGCCCGACCATTTGCCGAACAGAACGGAATCGCCGGCCTTCACTTCGGGAGCGACGCGCTTGCCGCTGTCGTCCAGGGCGCCGGGGCCCACGGAAATCACTTCGCCTTCCTGGGGCTTTTCCGCGACGGTGTCGGGAATGATGATGCCACCGGGGGTCTTCTGGTCTTCTTTGAGGCGGCGGACCACCACGCGGTCGCCAAGGGGCCGGAACTTCATGCGAATCTCTCCTAAAGGATTGATTTTGTTTGCGAAAAATATACGTGGCAGCACTCTGTGTATCAGAGTGCCAATCCTGCCGGGGTATTTAGGGACGTGGTCCCGAAAGGTCAAGGAGACGGCCCAAAAACCCCTCGCGGGCACCGGCCACTTAAACCGGCGATGAACGCAATAAGGCCATTTCAGGATTTTTGCGTTTTCGCGCGAACCCCTTGGCCGCACACACGTTTGTTCATGTGAGGTTCAGCCGTCCAACATCAAAGTCGCTTTCAAGAACGGTGTTGTGACGTTTGAAAGTAAAGGAGACCCAACATGAAGAACTTCAAGAAAATTGCGATTGGTGCGGCGATGCTGGCGGGTGTGACCGCCATCGCCGCGGCGCCGGCAGAAGCCCGCGTGTCGGTTGGTGTCGGCATCGGCGTGCCGGGCGGTTACTACGGCCCGCCCGCGCCGGCTTATACCTGCGATCCCTATAGCCGCTTTTACGATCCCTACTATTGCGGCTATGCCCCCGGCTACTACAGTTATGGTGGCCCGGGCTTTGTGATCGGCGGCCGCTTCGGTGGCGGCTGGCATGGTGGATACCATGGCGGCGGTTTCCATGGCGGTGGCGGCTTCCACGGCGGTCATCACTAAAAATCGCCTGTCTTAAGAATAAAGGCCCCGGCTCACCACCGGGGCCTTTTGTCATGGGCCGGAACGTACGCTTGCATTGGCCGTTGTCACCTTTGAACGGGCCTCAAAGGAGACGTCCCATGAAAAGATTCGCATTGATCGCCACCACGGCTGTGGCGCTAACGATTGGCGGCGCGGGCGCGGCCTTCGCTGATGACTGCACCGGCCATGATCACGACACCGGCACCATTGTCGGCGGCGTCGGCGGTGCTGCCATCGGCGGGCTTGCCACCCACAGCGTGGTTGGCGCGGTTGTCGGCGGCGTCGCCGGCGGCCTGATCGGCAATTCGGTGGATCGCAGCCAGGATTGCGCCCATCAGGCGGCCCGCGAAGACCGTGACGCCCATCAGGCTTACAATGAAGGTTATGAAGACCGCGCCGCTGAGGAATCAGCCCCCCCGCCGCCGTCTGATCGCGACGTGACAGTCTATCGCGAGCCGGGCGACGCGCCGTTGCCCCCGCCGCGTGACGCTCCGTATCCGTAGAGACTTCTGAACTGTTTTTGTGAAGGGCCTCGCGCGCAAGCGCGGGGCTTTTCGCGTTTGGCCCAACATGAAATCGCCATCTTCGGTTCAGACCGGGTTCAGGCGCCGGGCCTCAGCATCGCATCAGGAGCGGCTTGTTGCTGATGTGGAGCGTTCAATGAACAAACACTGGAAAGCGGCACTGATGGCCCTGGCGCTCGCGGGAACGGCAATAGCGGGGCCTGCCTTCGCGCAAGCCTATGGGCCGGACACCTATGGGCCGCCCGCAAATCCGTATCCGCAGCAAAGCGCGCCGTACGACACCCAGGCGCCGGATGATCCTTATGCCCAGCAGGATCCCAATGCCCAGGGCTACGATCAGGGTTATGACTATGACAGCGGCGGTTCTTGCGATCAGTGGGGTTGCCCCGACGATTACTGGGACATGCCGGTCTATTACGGTCCGGTGTTTTTCGGCGGCACCTGGTTTGATGGCCCGGCCTATTACCGCGACTGGGGCGGCCGCCGGCAATTCTGGATTCATGGCGGCTGGCATTTCGACGAATGGCGCGGGCCGCATCCGTCCTGGTGGCATGAAGGCCGCGTCGGTCCGGCGCTGGGCCTGAATTTCTACCGCAGCCATGGTTTTGGCGGGCGTGGTTTTGATCCGCGCGGTGGCTTTGCCCAGCATGGCACGCCGCAACAGCATAATGCGCCGCCCCAGCACAACGCGCCTCAGCCGCATAATAACGGCGGCCACGGCGACTGGCATGGCGGTGGCCATGACGGTGGGCGGGGCGGCCACGACGATCACCATCATTAAGTGAAAAGCGGCCCGCTTCGGCGGGCCGCTTTCTACTCGCTGGTCAACTCTATCTTACCCCTGGAATGCACAGGCCGTTTGGCAATGGCGATATGGGCGTTGGCTTAGCTTTTCTTGCTGAGCGTAGCGAAGTTAGAAAAGCTTGCCCTGCCCGAGCGAAGCGAGGGAGGCCAGCCCATCGCTGGCTTCCGTCTGCTACTCGCTGGTCAACTCAATCTTACCCCTGGAATGCACAGGCCGTTTGGCAATGGCGATATGGGCGTTGGCTTAGCTTTTCTTGCTGAGCGTAGCGAAGTTAGAAAAGCTTGCC
>CAIXUE010000207.1 GCA_903922545.1 uncultured Alphaproteobacteria bacterium
CGGCCCGCGCGGCGGCGACAAGCTGAACATTATCCAGGCCGGCAAAAATTACGGCTGGCCGCTTTATGATCACGGCATCAATTATTCCGGCGATGTGATCAACCAGGGCGATGTGCAGGCTCCGGACACGGTACAGCCGGTTTATTATTGGGATCCGGCAATCGCGCCGGCAGGGCTTGTTTTCTATCGCGGCAATGTCCCGCAATGGAAGAACAGCGTATTCCTTGGCGCCATGGCCGGCACCGCGCTGATCCGCCTTGAGTTGAGCAAGGACGACAAGGTGGTGCACGAAGAGCCGTTCCTTGCCGATCTCAAGCAACGTATCCGCGACGTGCGAGAAGGCAAGGATGGCGCGGTCTATGTGCTGACCGATGGCGCCAACGCCAAACTGTTGAAGCTGACGCCGGGCTGAACGCCTTAAGGCGCGGGCGTCATCAGGGGCTTGTCTTTATCGACCGTCCAGGTGCTGACCAGCTTGACCGTCTCGGTCCCCACCAGGATCGAGCGATGCACCACGCCGCGCGGCACCATAAAACTGTCACCGGGGCCCAGATCGCGCGCGGGCTGGCCCACGACTTCCAGTCTTAAGTGACCCTGCACGACATAACCGATTTCGGTGCCGAAATGAGTGTGGGCGGGATTGCCGCTGCCCGGCGCGATCACCACCGTGCCCATCATGGTCTGCTGCGCCGGGCTGGCCGCGACATCGGCGGTTTGCAGGATGGTGCGCACGGCTGGTGGCTGGGCGGGCGTCTGGGCCAAAGCGGTGGTGGCGAGGCCGGTTGCGGCCAGGGCGAGAAGCAGTCTTTTCATTGCTCTATACCTTGCTGAAAAACAGACGAAGCAGACTTAGCCCTTGAGAGCTGTGTCTTTATCACCTGGGTGGCCCGCATGCGCGGGCCATGACAATTGGTTAGTTCGATGCGGCCTGAAGCGGATCGTTGGCTTCCATGTAAAGCTGCATGGTCAGGCTGATATTGCCTTCCAGAAGATGGCCGGCATAGACCTGCCCGTTCCGCAGCAGCGCCACGACGGTATGCACATGCACGACGGCCTTGCCATCCTTGTCGCGGGTGAGGTTGCCCGTGAGCGAAGTGACTTCCATCTCTTCATTCAGCTTTACCACCTTGTAGGATTTCTTGGTGGGATCGGACCAGCCGATCACGGCATGATCCAGCGCGCCGATGGCGGTGAAATGGGCGGTTGTGATGTGCTGCTTGTCGGCGAATTCGCCCAGACCTTGAATCACCTCATCGCCCTTGGCGAAGATCAGTTGAAAGTCGCGCGTCTTGGGGCTGAGTTCGGTGGCCTTGAGACCCGGCGCCTTGCCGGGCTGCATGGCGCCCTTGGTGGCGTAATCCGGCGCGCCGGGCACATAGTCGGCCTGGGCCAAGGCGCTGCCTGCCAGCGCACCCGTGAGCGCAACAGCCGTGAAAGAAGCCAGAAGCAAAGATCGCATAACGCCCCCTGTTTGTTTGTTGTTGGGCCCAGCCTAGCACCGCTTTGGCCCGTGGCGGAGGCGGAAAGGCGTGTTCCGGGGACGAAAACCCGCCCAAAACGCGGGGCAGCCCTGCCCGGGCTTGAACATTCCTGGGCGGGTTTGCTCTTGACCGGTTTATGCTCAGGTGTAGCATAAAGTTCGCAACCGGCTCTTGAAAGCCGGGTTTTTTGACCCAGATTTATACTCGAAATGAGTATAAATAACCCGGGTAACGCAGGACGAAAACCAATGGGCGTGGAGTTGGCCTATACCGACGCGGTGGCGCGTGAAACGCGCGATCTGTACGCCAAGGTCGCGCGGGTGATCCCGGAAATTGAGTGGCCCGTGCATGCGCCGCTGATTGCCGAGATCAACCGGATCAAGCGCGAGAAGAACGCCGTCATTCTGGGTCACAATTACATGACGCCGGAGATTTTCCATTGCGTCAGCGATTTTGTCGGCGACAGCCTGGCCCTCGCCCGCGAGGCGGCACGCACCGATGCCGCCGTGATCGTGCAGGCCGGGGTGCATTTCATGGCCGAGACATCCAAGATTCTGTGCCCGGACAAGACCGTGCTGATTCCCGATGTCAAAGCGGGCTGTTCGCTGGCCGCTTCCATCACCGGCGCCGATGTGCGGCTGATGCGCCAGAAGCATCCGGGCCTGCCAGTGATTTCCTATGTGAACACATCCGCCGATGTGAAGGCGCAAAGCGATATCTGCTGCACGTCCGGCAATGCCGTGGCGATTGTGGAGCGCATCGCCAAGGATTTTGGCACCGACACGGTGATCATGCTGCCCGACCAGTATCTGGCCCGCAACGTCGCGGCCAAGACCGGCGTCAAAGTCATCACCTGGGAAGGCGCCTGCGAGGTGCATGAGCTTTTCACAGCCGAGGAAATCAGGGCCTTGCGCGTATCGCACCCCGGCGTCACCGTGCTGGCGCATCCCGAATGCCCGCCGGAAGTGGTGGCGGAAGCCGATTTCGCCGGATCGACCGCCGCCATGATCGGTTATGTCGGCAAGCATCATCCCGGCCGGGTGGTGCTGATCACCGAATGTTCGATGAGCGACAATGTCGCGGTGGAATATCCGGATGTGGAATTTGTGCGGCCCTGCAACCTGTGCCCGCACATGAAGCGCATCACCCTGAAGGGCATTCTGCATTCGCTTCAGACCATGACGCATGAAGTGGTGATTGAGCCGGCGATTTCCGCCCGCGCCAAGGTTGCCATTGACCGGATGCTGGCCCTGAAATGAAAAACGCCATCGACAATGTGATCGAGACCGACGGCGCGCTTATATTGGGCGCCGGGATCGCCGGGCTGTTCACAGCGCTGAAACTGGCGCCCCTGCCCTGTCTGGTGCTGGCGGGATCGGCGCCGGGCACATCCGGCTCCAGCGCCTGGGCGCAGGGCGGCATCGCCGCGGCGGTGGGCGAAGGCGACAGCTGGCAAAGCCATGCCGCCGACACCATGGCGGCGGGCGCGGGGCTGTGCGTGCCGGAGATTGTGGATCTGGTGGCGCGGGAAGCCCCTGGCCGCATTGCCGACCTGGTGGAGTATGGCGCGCCGTTCGACCGCGATGCGGCGGGCAAGCTGGCGCTGGGCCTGGAAGCAGCGCATTCACGCGCACGCATTGTGCATGTGGGCGGCGACCGGGCGGGGGCGGAGATCTCGCGCACCCTGGCGGCGCGGGCCTTTGCTACGCCGTCGATCAAGCTGCTGGCCGGTTTTCATGCCGTGGAACTGGCGATGGAAAATGGCCGCGTCACGGGATTGTTCGCGCGCAATGGCTCGGGACCCGACGCACGGCTGGTGCTGTTTCGCGCCTCTGCGGTGATTTTTGCCACCGGCGGATTGGGCGCGCTGTATGGCGTGACCACCAACCCGCTGGAAGCGCGCGGCGAAGGATTGGGCATGGCGGCGCGGGCGGGCGCGATGATCGCCGATGCCGAATTTGTGCAGTTTCATCCCACCGCGCTGGCGATTGGCCGCGACCCCGCGCCGCTGGCGACCGAGGCGCTGCGTGGTGACGGCGCGACATTGGTGGATGAGGCCGGACGGCGCTTCATGACCGATATTCATGCGGACGCCGAACTGGCGCCGCGCGATGTGGTGGCGCGCGCCATTCATCGCCAGATCGCGGATGGCCATAAAGTGTTCCTGGATTGCCGCCAGGCGATCGGCGCGAAATTCGAGAAGCGTTTTTCCACCGTGCATGCCGCCTGTATCGGCGCCGGCATCGATCCGGTGCATGCGCCCATTCCGGTGGCGCCTGCCGCGCATTATCACATGGGCGGCATTGCCTCGGATGGGCATGGGCGTTCTTCGCTGGAAGGGCTTTGGGTGGCGGGAGAATGCGCCGCAACCGGGCTGCATGGGGCAAACCGGCTGGCCTCCAATTCCCTTTTGGAAGGGTTGGTGTTCGGCGGCCGTGTTGCCGAAGACGTGAAAGGCACGCTGAAGCCGGGCGCGATGCGCGGCTTGCCGCCGGCGCCGGTTGGCCTGGCGCGTCAGGCGCCGCCGCATGTGCTGCGCGATGCGATGACCCGGCATGTCGGGCTGGAGCGGAGCCGCGAGGGGCTGCTTCAGGGCCTGGACGTGATTGAAAGACTGGAACGGCAGGCGAGCGGTGATCTGGCCAACATGCTGGCGGCGGCGCGGCTGGTGACAGCGGCGGCGCTGGTGCGGCAGGAATCGCGCGGCGCCCATTGGCGGAGCGATTTTCCGCAGGTGGCGAAAGATGGCGCGCGCAGCTTCATGACATTGAGCGATGCACAGAATGTGGACCGCGAGAGCGCAGCCACGCCGCAGCGCGCCCGCAAATGACGGATTTTCGCCCGCCCCTGCCCCTGCTGGTGGACGCGCAGGTTCGCGCCGCCCTGGAAGAGGATATCGGCACGGGCGACATCACATCCGAGCTGACGATTGCGGCCGATGCACAGGTGTCTGCCGTGCTCGCAGCGCGAAAGCCCGGCACGATTTCCGGGCTGATTGCGGCAGAAGCGGCGTTCCGGCTGGCGGGCACGGGCGTCAGCTTTGAAACCGCGACGCAGGATGGCAGCAAGGTCGAAGCCGGCGCGGTGCTGGCCAAGATCAAGGGACCAGCACGCGCCATTCTGACCGGCGAGCGGGTGGCGCTGAATTTCGCCTGCCATCTTTCCGGCGTGGCGACGGCGACAGCGGCACTGGTGGAGGCCGTGGCGGGCACAAAGGCGCGCATTGCCTGTACGCGCAAGACCCTGCCGGGCTTAAGGCTGATGCAGAAATATGCCGTGCGCTGCGGCGGTGGCTTCAATCACCGCTTTGGTCTTTATGATGCGGTGTTGATCAAGGACAATCATATTGCCGCCAGCGGTGGGATTGCCGCCGCGCTGAGCCGCGCACGGGCCGGCATCGGGCATATGCTGAAGGTGGAGATTGAAGTGGATACGCTGGCGCAGCTTGAAGAAGCATTGGCGCATGGCGCGGACACGATACTGGTGGACAATATGAGCCTGGATGACCTGAAGCGCGGCGTGTCGCTGAACAAGGGACGTGCGGTGCTGGAGGCTTCGGGCAATGTCACATTGGCCACGGTGCGCGGCATTGCCGAGACGGGCGTGGATTACATCAGTTCAGGCACTATTACACTGGGCGCGGTGAATCTGGATTTGGGATTGGACTTCTAAAACTGGTTTCCCGCTTTCGCGGGAATGACAGAAAAGCGGCGGCGGCTAGGAGTCGCTGTGCAGTATCTGGCCGCGATAGAAGATGTGATTGCCGATCTGGGTGGTCTCGTTCATCGTATCGGCCCAATCGGGCGTCACGGAAACCGCGTGGAAATTGGTGGCGCCTGCGGTGGCGTTGCGAAGCGGCACTTCGCCGGTGAGAATCTGGGCGGCCAGAACTTCGGATTCCCGCCAGGCTTCGTTTTCCTTGCCCTTGGTCAGATCGCCATTGCAGGTGAAGGTGAATTGGCAATGGGGATGGCCGGCGCCTTCATAGACCACAGCGCAGATGGAATGGCCGTAATTGCCGGTATTCATGCGGTGGAAGACCACTTCGGCGATGGCCTGCTGGCCCTGACGGCCTTCGCCGCGCGCTTCGTAATAAAGGACTTCGGAGAGGCAGCGATGCTCGGCCAGAAGCTCGGTCGAGATGGAATCGGGACCGCCATTGGTGATGACACGCACCGGGGCGATCTTTGCGGCCAGCGCATGCGATTTGTCCGTGGACGGATTATAGGTCATGGCCGAGCCGATGGCGGCGCTGGCGGTGGCCAGAATGATGGCCAGGGCCGCGATCAAAACGGCATCGGAACGCGATAACGCGTCAGACGACTTCTTCTTTTTCATCGGAAAATTTTGACTCTTTCGGCTTTTGGTTTCGCTTGGTCTATATGGCTTGATCTATTTC
>CAIXUE010000208.1 GCA_903922545.1 uncultured Alphaproteobacteria bacterium
CGATTTGAGCCTGGTTTTGGCGGACTTACCCCGAGCTGCCTAGCCGTCCGGTTTTCCCAGTCAGCCCCAGCAGCCTGAATGTCCGCTTTGCCCCCCAAAGCGGTCATTCGACCCCGATCAGCCCAATGTCCGCTCCGCGCCAATAGCGGACATTCGCAATCTGCGGGGGCTTGGCAGGCTATTCGCTGGCGGGCAGGCCGGGCAGCACGATGCTGAAAGCGGCGCCGCCGCCTTCGCGATTGACCGCGTCCACCGAGCCGCCATGCAACTGGATGATCTTGGCCACAATGGCCAGGCCTAGGCCGGAATGACCCTTGGCCTGCCGGTTGCGGCGCCAGAAGCGCTGGAACATCAATTCGCGCTCGGCCGGCCGGATGCCGGGACCGCGATCCTTCACTCGGATGGTGGCGGGCAAATCCACTTCCACCTCAACCGGATTTTTGCCGTCGGAATGGCGGATGGCATTCTCCACCAGATTGCGCACGGCGCGGAACAGCATCTCGGCATTGCCCAGCGCCCAGGCGTGATCCGCCTTGCTGATGAAGGCCAGCGATTTGCGCTCCGCCAGAGCGGTGGGCGCCATCAGCGCCACCACTTCGGTGCCGATCTCGTTCAAATCCACCTTGTCGCCCCAGCCGCTGGTGAAATTCTCCAGCTCAGCCAGTTCCAGAAGCTGGTCCAGCACATGGCCGATGGCGTCAATGTCGGATTGCAGCGCCCGCGCGGCGCCGGCGTCCAGCAGCGTGTCAACATGGGTGCGCAAAATAGCCAGCGGGGTGCGCAACTCATGGGCGGCGTCGGCGGTGAATTCGCGCTGGGCCTGCAGGCCCTTGTCCAGCCGGTCCAGCGCCTGGTTGACGGCCTCGGCCAGCGGCAGCACTTCACGCGGCAGGTCGCGGGTGGGAAGCCGCATCAAAGGCTTGTTGGGCTGGATGGCGGAGGCAACGTGGGAAGCGGCGATGATCGGGCCCAGCAGCCGGCGCATCAACAGCACGTCCACAAACAGCAGGGCGATGAAAATGGGAATCACCAGCCAAGCGATCCGCCCCAGAAAACCCGCCACCACATCGTCAATGATCACATCGGGATTGGTCAGATTCTGTCCCACCTGAACCAGGGCGAGATGACCGGAGCGCGTCACCGGCATGATCATGCCGTAATAGACCGAGGCGCCCCGGTTCTGGTGAAAGAAGGCTGGCTGGCTGTTTTGCGGCGTGGCGCGAACAAAGGGCCGGTCGTTGGGCAGCGAGGAATAAATCACCCGGTTATCGTCGCCCACCACCGCCAGGGCATAGCCGCCATAGCCGCGGGAATAGATCGCCTGAAGGTCGGGCGGCAGGCTGAGAGTCCAATGGCCGTTATCCACCTCCAGATGGGAAGCGATATTTTGCGCATGATCGCGCAGGATCTGCTCCTCAAAATTGTTCCAGGTGGAGGTCAGAAGAAAATAGGTGGCGGCGATGATGGCGATGGTGACGCCGGCCAGCGCCAATACGTGGAGCCAGATGATGCGCTGAAGGATGGACGGCGAGCGTTCAGCCACGGGCTTCTTCTTTGATCAGATAGCCGACGCCGCGCACCGTATGGATGGCGACTTCGGCATTGGCTTCGCTGAGCTGCTTGCGCAAGCGGTGGACAAAGACTTCCACCGCATTGGCGCTGCCATCGGCGGAGAGGCCGTAAATCTGATCCTCCAGCATTTTCTTCGGCACCACCCGGTTGGAGCGCCGCATCAGGGATTCCAGGATCACCGCTTCGCGCGGCGCCACGGCGAATTGCGCACCGCCGACCTGGATCTCGCGGCTTTCAATGTCGAAGGTGAGGCCGCCCAGCCGCAACTCCCGGCCCAGATAAGCGGCCGGCCGGCGCAACAGGGCCTGCACCCGCGCCACCAATTCCTCGAACGCAAAAGGTTTGCCCAGATAATCATCGGCGCCATGACGCAGGCCCCGCACCCGGTCGCCCACGCCCTGGCGCGCGGTGAGGATCAGGATCGGCGTGTAGCTGCCCTTGGCACGAAGATGCTCGACCACCGACAAGCCGTCGCCATCGGGCAGGCCCAGATCCAGAATAACCGCCGCGAAATGGGTGGTGG
Organism: uncultured Alphaproteobacteria bacterium; assembly: GCA_903922545.1. The sequence goes on from CAIXUE010000208.1 coordinate 2,096, forward strand.
CGACGGCGCTGAGCGCCTCGGCGATGGTGGCAACGCTGTCCACCCCGAAGCCTTCCTTCGCCAGGCCTCCGGCGATGAGGTTCGAGAGCCTGACATTATCTTCGACAAGCAGCAGACGCATGGGGCGGGAAGTTTCGCCCGCAAAGCCGCGCAAGGCAATCAAGTCCGCGTTTCCGTAAGCCAGTTGTAAGGCCAGCTTGATAGAGAGAGCAGCCC
>CAIXUE010000209.1 GCA_903922545.1 uncultured Alphaproteobacteria bacterium
CATCGTCGATCACCAGCACGGTTTCGCCAAAGCCTTCTTCCGCCGTCTCGGGCAGCGGCAATGCTTCTTCTTCCAGTTCACCGATATGGCGGGGGAAATAAAGGCACATGGTGGTGCCTTTGCCTTCTTCCGAATAGATGCGGACCTGGCCGCCCGACTGGCGCGCAAAACCATAGATCATGGAAAGGCCAAGCCCGGTGCCCTTGCCCAGGGGTTTGGTGGTGAAGAAAGGATCGAAGGCGCGGGCGATCACGTCGGGCGCCATGCCGGTGCCGCTTTCGGTGACGCAAAGCGAAACATATTGGCCGGGCACGATATCGCGTTCGCGCGCGGCGCGGTCATCCAGCCATTTGTTGGCGGTTTCTATGACCAAGCGTCCACCCCCGGGCATGGCATCGCGGGCATTGATGCACAGATTGAGGAGGGCGCTTTCCAGCTGGGCGGCATCCACCCGGATCGGCCACAGCCCGATGGCGCCCACGACTTCGACCTTGATATCCGGGCCCATGGTGCGGGCGATCAGTTCGTGCATGCCGCGAATGAGTTTGTCGGCGTTGACGGGGCGCGGGTCCAGCGTCTGGCGGCGCGAAAAAGCCAGCAGCCGGTGGGTGAGGTTGGCGGCGCTGTTGGCCGAATCCAGCGCGGCCTTGATAAAGCGGTCGCTTTCCTGCGGGCGGCCGCTGGCGATGCGGTGCTGCACACGATCAAGCGCGCCGATAATACCCTGAAGAAGATTGTTGAAATCATGCGCCAGCCCGCCGGTGAGCTGACCCACCGCTTCCATTTTCTGCGCCTGGCGAAGTTGTTCTTCCAGGCCAAGGCGGTCTGTGATGTCACGTGCGCTGACCGCCAGTCTTTGCATCCCGTCCGCTTCCACGGGAATGGGCATGGCGACCGCCTCGACAGTGGAGCCGGCCTGCACGCGGGAATAGCGATGGGGTTCATTGCCCGCAAGCGCCTCGGCCAGATGCTGATTGAGGATGGCGGCCAGGGCAGGCGGGAAAATTTCATCGACCGTGCGCCCGATCACCTGTTCGCGGGTCATGCCGTAAAGCCGCAAGGTGGCGGGATTGATTTCCTCATAGACAAAAGCGCCGTCAGGCCGCGCACACAAGGTGGCGTGGCATTCGGAGGAATAATTGTAAAAAGTCTGAATGTTCTTCAGATCGGCGGTGCGTTCGGCGACGCGCTGTTCCAGTTGCTCCTTGGCCTGTTGCAGCGCGGTTTCGGCTTTTGTGCGCTCGGTGACATCGACGCCCTCGACAAAGATGCCGGTGACCTGTCCGGCGCTGTTCGTCATGGGCTGGTAGATGAAATCCAGAAAGCGCTCGACCGGCGCTGCATCCGGTGAAATCTGCATGGCATATTTGGCGCCTTCGGAACGATAGGGCTCGCCGGTCTGGAAAACCCGGTCCAGCAGGGTGACATAGCCCTGTTCCACAACCTCGGGCAGCACCTGCGCCACCGTGCGCCCGATAGTCGGGCGATGGCCGATCAGGCGATGATAGGCGGCGTTGGCGAAAGCGAAGCGATGTTCGGGCCCTTCCAGCATGGCCATGAAGCTGGGGGCGCGTTCGAACATCTGGCTGAGGCGATCGCGGTCCCCCGCCAGGCGGCGTTCGGCCAGCACGCGTTCGGTGGTTTCACTGACAAACGCGATCACGCCGGCCGGTTTGCCGTCTTCACCGATCACCGGCGAATAATCCAGATTCATCCAGACCTGTTCGGGCTTGCCCGAACGGTGCAGGGTCAGCTCCTGGTCCTTGTAAGCCAGTGTGCCGCCCGCAAGGCCGACCCGCATCACATTGTCATTGAAGTCGGCCACTTCGGGCCAACCTTCGCGCACCTTGCTGCCCAGCAAGCGGGGATGGCGGCCGCCGGCAAACCCGGAATAGGCGTCGTTGTAGATCATGATGCCATCGGGGCCCCACAGCAGCACGATGGGCAGGGGGGAATGCACCAGAAGCCCGACCGCGGTTTTCAGGCTTTGCGGCCAGCCGGGGATGGGACCCAACGAGCCTTTCCAGTCATGGTCGGCGATGCGGCGGGCCATCTCGCCGTCGCCTGCCAGGAAGGCCTGACCGGCGGGGGCGGTATCTTGAGATGTGCTGTCGGTCATGACCCCGGAATGCTGTGTCTTTTTACCCTGTACCGCGAAACGCCCGGGGCGGGGGATGGTTCCGAGCGTACAGAAGAGGGGTGGGCTTTGTAA
>CAIXUE010000210.1 GCA_903922545.1 uncultured Alphaproteobacteria bacterium
CCAGAAGCCCGACAATCCCCAGCGCAATGGCAAGGCAAAGGCAGATCAAAATCAGCAATCCATTGCGCAGCGCCTGCGCCGTGCCCTGGCGCTGCACCAGAAGCGTCAATGCGGTGCGGGAAAATCCGTCCAGTTCCGCCCGTATGCCATCCATCAAGACTTTGCCGTGATTGGATTTGACGATTGTCAAAGCGGCATCATGCTGGCCGCGGTTTTCCAGCCCGATGGTCTGGCGCAGCTCCGCAAATTTGGAGGCAATCAGCGGCCGCAGGCGGTTCAGCCGCGTCTGCTGGCCGGCATTGTCATAAGTCAGCGAACCCAGCTGCGTCAGTTCGCCGGGAATGGATTTGGCGGCCTGATTGAAAGGCTCCAGATAGGCGTTGTCGCCGGTCAGCAAAAATCCGCGCTGGCCGGTCTCGGCGTCCTGCAATTCGCTGAACAGGACCCGGGCGCTCTGGCGCACCTGCGCTTCGGTGGCGGCATAGCGGTCGGCGTCGGCGGTCTTCAGAACCATGACCACGCTGGCCCCGCCGGCCAGGATCACCAGCGCAAGCCCGATGCCCAGAAGAATACGCGCATTGGAAACAAAAAACGTCCCATTGCCCGGCGACGTCAGGTCGGTTGGAAGCCGTTTCATCGAAGCCCGCATGCCCGTCAGCGCCGCTGACGCGGTGTGCGTGGCGGGCGGCATTATCCTAGGCTTTTTCCCCTTCCGGCGCTATATCCTTGGCAGGGGGAACGGTCATGGCGCACATCCTGGTGGTCGAAGACGAAGCGATCATCGCCATGATGGTCGGGGAATGGTTGACGGAACTCGATCATGAGGCCGTGGGCCCGGCTCCCTCGGTTTCCGCCGCGCTCGCACTTTTGGGGTCCACGGATGTCCAGGCGGCGATTCTCGATCTGTCCCTGGCCGGCGAACAATCCTATGCCGTCGCCGATGCGCTCCAGGCCAAAGCGATTCCCTTTGCTTTCGCCACCGGGCATGGGGCCGGCGGCATCGATGCCCGCTATGCCGATGTGCCGGTGCTGACCAAGCCCTTCAATTTCGGGCACCTGCAAAACACGCTGAAGAAATTGCTGGGCTGAGCGAAAATTTATTCCGCCGGCTGGGCCTGAGCGGGCGGGGAGCGCCGGAAAAAGCTTCCCAGCCAATGCTCAAAATCATCGATGTAAGTATAGACCACCGGCACGACCAAAAGGCTCAGGCCGGTTGATGTCAAAAGCCCGCCGATCACCGAAATCGCCATGGGCTGGCGAAACGTGTCGTCCGCGCCCAGGCCAATGGCGATCGGCAACATACCGGCGATCATCGCCACCGTTGTCATTACAATCGGCCGCGCCCGCTTGTGGCAGGCATCGACCAGCGCATCATGGCGGGAAAGGCCGCGATCACGGATTCCGACCACGGCATATTCCACCAGCAAAATGGAATTCTTGGTGACAATGCCCATCAGCATGATGAAACCGATCATGGACGGCATATCCAGTTCGCTATGCACCACCAGCAGGGCCAGGAAGGCGCCGCCCAGCGACAGGGGAATGGCCGACAGGATGGTGACAGGCTGGAAAAAATCCTGGAACAGCAGCACCAGCACGCAGAACACCGACACAATCCCCACCACGATGGCCATCGCGAAGCCCGACATCAATTGTCCGGCGATTTCCGCGTCGCCGCTCTGGATCAGCTGCACGCTGGCGGGCATGTGCAGTACCGCCGGCAATTGTTGCGCCGCCGCCAGCGCCGCCCCAAGCGGCATGCCGCCCAGATCGGCGCTGATGGTGACATAACGGGCGCGGTCATAGCGGTCGATTTCCGACGGTCCGCTTTCCAGTGAAAGGCTGGCGACGCTCGACAAAGGCACCGTGCCCTCGCGGGCGCTGACCCGCAGATTTTCAAAGGTGGAAATGTCCTGGCGCGAAATATCGGGCATGCGAACGCGGATATAAACCTGCCGGTTGTCCAGGTTCAGGCGCGCCACCAAAGGATCGAAATCGCCGCTGGTCGCCACCCGCACCACACTGCCGATGGCGGCAGTGGTGACACCGCGGTCCGCCGCGCGCTGCAAATCCGGGCGCACAATAATCTCGGGCCGCTCAAGGCTGGCGGTGCTGCTGACATTGGAAAGGCTGCCCACGCCGCGAAGCTGGCGCACCAGGGATTGTGCCGTGGCTTTCAGGGCTTCGGTATCGTCGCTGGCAAGGATCAGGTTCAGCTTTTCGCCAAGTCCGCCCTGGCCAACGGTAAAGCGCGCGCCCGGCACTTTGAGCAGCCGCGCCCGAATCTGGTTTTCAATCACCACCTGTTTGGGCCGTGTGCCGCGCTGGGCCAATGTCAGGGTGAGGGCGGCACGGGTCACTTCACCGGCGGAAACCCCGCCCAATCCGGCCTGCTGGCCATTGCCCACGGTGGTGAAAACACTCGCGATGCCCGGCACATCCCGCACCGCCAGCCGCGCCTGTTCGGCAAGGTTCTGGGTGGCAACCAGCGAACTGCCCGGCGGCAATTCAACATTGACGATGGTGTAGCCGCTGTCGGCCGCCGGGATAAGACCGGTGGGAATGAAAGGCAGCATGGCGATGGAGGCGAAAAAGAACGCCGCCGCGCCCAGCACGGTCTTGCGCCGGTGCGCCAGGCACCAGTTGATGGCCCTCAGATAATGCCGCATGGCGAAACCATCTTCCTGATGATGGCCGCCGGGATGGGATTTCAGGAAATAGGCCGCCAGCATGGGGGTGAGGAGGCGCGCCACCAGCAACGACGTCAGCACCGCGATCACGGCGGTCCAGCCGAACTGTTCGAAAATCAAACCGGGAATGCCGCCCATCAGGGCGGTGGGCATGAACACCACCACCAGGCTGACAGTGGTGGCGATCACCGCCAGGGCGATTTCCGTCACCGCGTCGGCGGCGGCGATGCGGATGGGTTTTCCCATCTGGGCATGGCGGGCGATATTTTCGATTTCGACAATCGCATCATCCACCAGGATGCCCACGATCACCGCCAGCGCCAGCAGCGTCAGGGTGTTGAGCGAATAGCCCAGCCAGTGCATGGCCGCGAAAGCCGGCAGGATGGAAAGCGGCAGCGCCATGGCCGCGATCAGCGTGGCGCGCCAGTCGCGCAAAAAGGCCCAGACCACGACAATGGCCAACAGAGCGCCCTCATAGAGCATCTCCATCGAGCCTTGATATTGCTCCAGCGTATAACCGACCGAACCGGCGACCAGGGTGACGTTCAGGCCCGGCGTGGTGGCGCTCAGCTTGTCAAGCGCCACGCGCGCATCTGCGGCGATCTGGGTTTCGTCATAACCCTTGGCCGGATAGATGCGAAAACCCACCACCGGCTTGCCGTCCAGCAGCGCCGCCTGGCTGCGCTCCGCAATCGTGTCGCTGACGGTTGCCACCTGATCCAGCCGGATGTTGCGGCCCGAGACAAGGGTGATGGGAAGCGCCGCAAGTTCGGAAGCCTGTTTGACGGTGGCGATGGTGCGGATGGATTGTTCGCCCTGGCCCAACTGTCCGCGCCCACCCGAAGATTGCTGCTGCACCTGTTGCAGGGCGCGCGAAACATCCGCGGCGGTAATGCCCAGCGCCGCCAGCCGCACCGGATCGACCTCGATGCGCACTTCGCGGTCCACACCGCCAACCCGGTCAAGGCGTCCCACGCCCGGCACCGCCAGCACGGCCTTGGCCAAAGTGTCGTCGACGAACCAGGACAACGCCTCTTCGCTCATCTGCGGCGCGGAAACGGCATAGGTCTGGATGGGCGCGCCGCCGATGGTGACGGCGCTGACGGTGGGCTCCAGCATGTCGCTGGGCAGGTCGGACCGCACCCGGTCCACGGCATTTTTGGTTTCAATCAGGGCGTCGGAAAGCTTTTTCTCCAGTACGAACTGGACCGAGATGGAAACCGTGCCGTCGGTGATGGTGGTGCGCAGATGCTGCAGGCCACTGAGGGTCGAAAGCGAATTTTCCACCCGCCGCGCCACTTCTGTTTCCAGCTGCTGCGGATCGGCGCCCGGCTGGCTCAGCGTGACATTGACGGTGGGCAGGTCCAGGTCGGGAAAATTCTGGATCGGCAGGGCATGAAAACTCCACAACCCGGCAATGGCCAGAAGAATAAAAAGCAGGATCGACGGGATGGGATTGCGGATCGACCAGGTGGCGAAATTCATTGCGCGCCTGCGACCCGGACCACATCATTGTCACCCAGAAAGCCGGCGCCGCTGGCGACAACCCGGTCCGACTGGGAAAGGCCCTGCACGACCTCGATATCATTGCCCTGGCGGCGGCCTGTGGTCACAAGCTGCTCATGCACCCGGGGCGTGGCGCTGCCGTCGGCCAGCTTCAGCACATAATCGCGCCCGTCATGCACCACCACGGCATCGGCGGGGATCACCATGGCGGGTGTCTGGTCCAGAGACACCCGGCCATCGGCATACATGCCGGCGCGGGCATGGCTGCCGGGCGCGATATCGGCATAGACCGTGCCCAGCCGCGAATTGTTGTCCAGCGAAGGCGCCATCTCGCGCACTGTGGCGACAGCATCGCTGCCATCAGGCAGCGTGATGGCGATGCGCTGGCCGATGGCGACATGAACCATCTGCTGTGCCGTCAACTCGCCCCGCCATTCCAGGCGGTTCTGGCGGATCATGCGAAACATTTCCTGGCCCACCGGCATGACTGCGCCAAGCGTTGCCGTGCGCGATGAAATCACCCCATCATCGGGCGCCACCACATCGGTGTAGCGCAGCTGCAGCCGCTTGGAATTGAGTTGCGCCAGGGCAGTCTTTTCCGCGGTGACCGCCTGATCGACGGCCTGCGCCGCCATGGCATCGACCTTCTGCAAAGCCAAGGCGCGTTTTTCATTCGCCGCGGCCATGTCGTAATTGGCCGAAAGCTGGGCTTCGTCGGCGCGCAGCAGGTCCGGATCGAAGCGGGCCAGAATCTGTCCCTTTTTGACCTGGTCGCCGACATTGACCCGCACATCGCTGAGTTGATAGCCGCCGATCTGGGCGCCGATACTGGCTTCCTGCCAGGGCGCAATCGCGCCGGAGGTCTCCAGCACATCGGTCCACGTAACCTGACGCGGGCTGGCGGCGGTGACGGTCAGGCTGGGCGTGGCCTTGGCGGGCGGGGCAGGGGCGCGGGCATGGCGCAGGGCCAAAAAGCCGCCCACGCCCAGAATCAGGATGCCGGCGGCGGCAAGGCCAATGACCAACCCGCGCCGGCTTTTCGTGCCACGCCGCGCCGGGGCCACATGATCGAACCGGTGCTCAGCCACAGCCATGATTGCCTATTGTCAGATGGATCGCTCTAGTTTCCTAAAGCAACATGAAAACGCCGTCAAGCATTGATAGAGCGAACAATCTAGGATACAGCATTGCGCCATGCGCAAGCTCGATCCCGTAAAACACGAGGAAAAACGCGAGGAAATTCTGGGCGCCGCCTGGCGCTGCCTGTCGCGCGACGGTTTTGCCGGCGCCAGCACCGCCGACATCTGCAAGGAGGCGGGCATCAGCCCCGGTCACCTTTATCACTATTTCGACAGCAAGGAGGCCATCGTCACGGCGCTTACGGCGACGGGGCTGGAACGGGCCGAGACCCGCTTCCATGAGATGATGCAGGGCTCCAATGCGCTCACCGCCATGATCTCGGAATTGGACAAGCACAAAAAAAGCCGCGACCAGAAACACAAGATTTTCAACCAGTTCGTTCTGGAATTGCTGGTGGAAAGCGGCCGCAATCCGCCTTTGGCCAAAATCGTGCGCGCCAACAGCCGCAGGCTGAAAGGTCTTCTGTCGGAATTTCTCAAAAGCGGTCAGTCGCGCGGCCAGATCGATCCCAAGCTGGACCCGGAAGTCGCCGCCGGCATGCTTTTGGGCGTGATGGACGGGATGAAAACCCTGGGGCTGCGTGATCCCAAGGCTGACATGGCCGCCAGCATCGAACAGCTGCAGCTTCTGATTTCGCGGTATCTGTCGCCGCCTGCTTCACACTAGCCGCTGTTCGGGGACCGCTGCATGACGACCGCCCAATTCACCGATGCTGAACGGCGCATCACCATTATCGGTGTGCTGATCGTGTTTTTGCTGTCGGCGCTGGATCAGACCATTGTCGCCACCGCCATGCCGGTGATCATCAGTCAGCTGCATGGCCTGGCGCTTTATTCGTGGGTGACCACGTCTTATCTTCTGTCTTCCACCGTGATGGTGCCCATCTGGGGCAAGCTGGGCGATCTTTATGGCCGCAAACCCGTGCTGATCTGGGGCATCGGGCTTTTCCTGTTCGGCTCCTGGCTGTCAGGTCTTGCCGGTGAATTTGGCGATCTGCCTCTCCTGGGCAGCGGCATGGTGCAGCTCATTGTTTTTCGCGCCATCCAGGGCCTGGGTGGTGGCGCGCTGTTCACCACAGCCTTCGCCATCATCGCCGATCTGTTTCCGCCACGGGAGCGTGGACGCTTTTCCGGCATCTTCGGTTCGGTGTTCGGTGTCGCCAGCGCCATCGGTCCCATCCTGGGTGGCTATTTCACCGACCATGGCACGGTGACCATCGCAGGTATTGTCGTGGCCGGCTGGCGCTGGGTGTTCTACCTGAATCTGCCGGTCGGCGTGGTGGCGCTGTTCATGGTCATCTCCAAAATGCCCAACCTCTCCCATGCCGCGAAGGGCAAGATCGATTATCTGGGCGCCATCCTGATCGTGGCGGCCTGTGTGCCGCTTTTGCTGGGCCTGACTTTGGGCGGCCAGACTTATCCCTGGATGTCGCCGCAGGTGCTTGGCCTCTTCGCCCTGTTCATCATTGCCACGGTTCTTTTCGTGTTCGCCGTAGCGCGCTCGAAAGACCCCATTTTGCATCTGGAGCTTTTCAAGAACCCGGTCTTCACCTGGGCCAATACGGCGGGCTTCTTTTCCTCCATGTCGTTCCTCAGCGTGGTCGCTTTCCTGCCGCTGTTCATGCAGCTGGGGCAGGGCGTGCAGGCCACCACCAGCGGGCTTTCAACCTTGCCCCTGATGATCGGGCTGATTGTTTCGGCCACGGTGGCGGGCCAGATGGTTCGCCGCACCGGGCAGTACAAGCCTTTTATGCTGGCCGGTATTGTGATCGTCCTTGTCGCGGTCGTGCTGCTGGGCCTGATGGACAAGGCAA
>CAIXUE010000211.1 GCA_903922545.1 uncultured Alphaproteobacteria bacterium
GGCGTGCACCGGCTGGTGCGAATTTCGCCGTTCGATTCCAATGCGCGGCGGCACACGTCTTTTTCAAGCGTCACGGTCTATCCGGTGATCGATCAGTCGATCGAGATCGACATTCCTGAAAAAGACGTGCGGATTGACGTGTACCGGGCCAGCGGCGCGGGCGGCCAGCACGTCAACAAGACCGAAAGCGCGGTGCGCATCACCCATCTTCCCACTGGCATCGCGGTGGCCTGCCAGACCGAGCGCAGCCAGCATCAGAACCGCGCCTATTGCTGGGAGATGCTGAAGTCGCGGCTTTATGAAATCGAACTGGAACGCAAGAAAGCGGAGACCGGCGCCTTTGTCGGCGAGAAAGCCGAGATCGGCTGGGGCCACCAGATAAGGTCGTATGTTTTGCAGCCCTATCAGCTGGTGAAGGATCTGCGCACCGGCGTTGAAAGCCGCACGCCCCAGGATGTGCTGGATGGCGATCTGGATCCCTTCATGGCGGCTGCACTCGCCCAGGAAGTGGGCGGCAAGCCGAAAGAGAAGATCGAAGATATCGAGTAGTTTTATTCAGCCGGCTGGCCCAGCGGCGCGAGACCGGCCAGGCCCGTGCGCGCCACGCCCAGCGAAGGTTGCGATGCTGCTTGCGGCACCGCAGGCTGCACCTTGCGGGCTTCATCGCCGAGCGGATTGTCGGAATGGCGGCAATTGCCTTCGAAGAAGGCGCCGGTTTCCACCGCAAAGGCTTCGTGCAGGATATCGCCTTCGACATGGCTGGTGGCGGCGAGCTGAACCTTGCGGGCGCGGATGCGGCCGATCACCCGGCCGCGCACGGTGATGTCGTCGGCCAGGATCTCGCCATGGATTTCGGCTTTCTCGCCGATCACCAGGCCGACGCTGCGGACATCGCCATCAACCACGCCGTCGATCTGGATATCGCCATTGGAGACCAGCGTGCCGGTCACGGTGAGGTCGGCGCTGATGATGGAAGGCGCGGCGCTGCGGCCGGGCGCGCGCTTGGCGGCATTTTGCGGCGCCGCGGTGATGCTGGGCGCGGGCTGGGCGGCATCCTTGCTTTTAGAGAACATGATGGCCTGCCTCTATGAAGTTGGTCGGGTTCCTGACCACATTATCATACAAAATCTCATAATGAACATGTGGTCCGGTGCTGTGGCCGGTGGAACCCATGCGTCCAACCACAGCGCCTTTGCCTATTTTGGAACCCACCGCCACGGTAATCTTGGACAAATGCGCAAAGCGCGTATGCACGCCAAAGCCGTCATCAATCTCAACCATATTGCCGTAACCGCCGCGATTGCCTGCGAAAACCACCACGCCGGGCGCGGTTGCGGTGATCGGCGAGCCCCAGGGGCCGGCAAAATCCACACCGGGATGAAAGCCATAAGCGCCGGTGATGGGATCGATGCGCGGACCAAAACCGCTGGAGCGATCAAAGGCGGCGCCAACCACCGGCGTGGTGAAGGGAATGTGACTCATTTCTGACGACAATGTATTAAGTTCGCCCATCACCGCGCCGGCGCGCAAATACGCCTGGTCGAAAGCCGGATCGGCGCTGCCTTGTACATGCACCTGGTCGAGCGGAATTTCCGGTCCGCCCACGCCTTCGCTGGCGGCGACTTTTTTCAGGAACTGGTCGGGGTTGATGCCGGTGCGTTTCACCGTCGAGCGCAGCAGATCGACATCGCCGTCCAGCGCCACTTCGGTTTTTGACATCAGGTCGGTTTCGCCATTGCCCAGCGCGGCGACGCGGGCGGTTTGCGCCGCGAGGGCCTGAAGCGCGGGGTGCTGTGCGTATGCGGTGCGCAGTTGCAGCGCCGAAGGCGCGCGGCGGTCGAGCAGCCCGGAGGCCATCTGCTCAACTTTTTTCAAGGCATTGTCGAGAAGGCTGGCCTTGGCGTTTTTTTCCACCCGCGGCTGCGGCGTCGGCGGACCCGGCATAACCGCCAGGGAGGAATCCGGATCGTCATCTGTATCGGACGCGGCGGTGGCGGCGCTGTTTGCGGCAATACCCTGATCGGAAGAAGCAGGCGCGGAGACGCCCACGCTTTGCGGCGCGGTGGCGCCGATGGCGGCTTCCATCTGGGTCTTGCGATTGAGGAAACCGCTGATGGCGTTCTGCTTGGCGGAGAGAGAGTCCGCGGTGGCCTTGAACTTGTCTTCGGCCCCTACCAGCGCGCCGTTCAGTTCGTCATAGGAAATCTGCAGGTCGGCGAGGCGGTTTTCATAGGCCGACTGCATCTGCTGGAAGCGGTGATCCTTGGCGGCGATGATGCGGTCCTTGAACACCACATTGACGGTGGCGAAAGCCACCCAGCCCAGGAAGATCAGCACCAGGCCGGCAAGCGTCGCCTGCAGCGACGGCCCGAACGTGAAAAACTGCACCCGCCCGTCGCTGCGGATATAGATCTGGCGTTCCGGAAAAGTCCGGTGCAGCCAGGCCCAGACGCGCTCCAGCAAGGTCGGCTTTTTTTCGCTGTCCGCTGTCATGGCCCCGTTTCCGGGCGGCATTTCACCCGCCCGGGCTTTGCCGATCAAGCCGCGCTGCCAGAAAAACGAGCGCGAGGTTAACCTTGGCCCAAAGGCTTTGAGAGGATTGCGTTTTTTCTTCAGGTTGCGGCTCATAGCGACTTCGCCGCTTCCAGAACATCGGCAACATGACCCGGAACTTTTACCTTGCGCCAGGCCCGCGCGATCACGCCCTTGGCATCGACCAGAAAAGTGGCGCGCTCGATACCCATATATTTGCGGCCATACAGGGTTTTTTCGCCCCACACGCCCCAGTCCTTGGCCATTTCAATTTCGGGGTCCGAGCCCAGCGCGATCTTCAATTTGTGCTTGGCTTTGAATTTCTGGTGGCTGGCGAGGCTGTCCTTGGATACGCCCAGCACAAAAACCCCAAGTTTTTCGAACTTTTTTGTGGCGGCGGAGAAATCCAGCGCTTCTTTGGTGCAACCGGAGGTGTCGTCCTTGGGATAGAAATAGATGATGTAGGGCTTACCCTTCAGGCCAGCCCTGGAGAGCCGCCCGGCATCGCTTTCCAGCTTGAAATTGGGGGCCTTTTCCCCTGCCTCTAACGTCATAGATCGTTCCGGAAGCCCAGCCGTTTAACTTATGTGGCCAAAGAATGGCCGTGGCAATGCCAAATTCGTTACCAAGGTGCTGGACTCTATGCCCTTTTTAGGCCCAACAGATAGTTTAGAGGTTCGCGCCTGCTGGGATAGGAACCGTTGAAACTGCCGTTTTCCAACTATGTGAAGGCCCATCACATCAGCCATGCCTGCCTGTCCATGGCGGCGCTGGTGGCGGCTTTGCTGTTTTTCGTTGGCGGCGCCTTTATCCGGCTGCTGGTGGGGCCGGTTTCGCTGGGCCCCCTGCAGCAGAGCCTGGCCGGGGCGATCCAGAACGCGCTGCCGGGCATCACCCTGCAATATGACAAGGCCGCGATTGAATGGGACCGCGAAGAGGACCGCATCAATCTGGTGGTGTTGGGCGCGCGCATCCTGGACCAGGAAGGCAAGACGGTCGCCTCTGCCCCCAAGGCCGATATCGATCTGGCGGCGGCGCCGATCCTGGAAGGCCGCATGGCGGTTCGGCGCATCACATTGGTGGGCGTCGCCTTCCGGCTGATCCACACGAAGGACGGCGGCATCCGGCTGGGCGCGGAAGGTGAGAAGGCCAACGATGTTTATTCGCGCCTGAGCGACCTGATCGAGGCCAAAGGCTCGGCCACCTCAAGCCTGAAAAGCTTCGCGGTGCGCGACGCCAACCTGACGCTGTTCGATGAAGTGACGGGGCTGGGCCTTACCGCGCCGCGCGCCAATCTTTCCATCACGGCGCGGGGCGACAATCTTCTGACCAGTTTTGATTCCGATGTGATCGTGGCGGGCAAGCCGGCGCATGTGAAAGCCGATGTCACCTTGCCGTCGGGCAATGGCGCGATCAGCGGCACCGCGTCGGTGCGTCACCTGGATCTGGCGGCGCTGGCCACGGGCGCGCCTTTGTTCCGGCCGCTGCATATTTTGCCGCTTTCAACGGATCTGTCCGCCAAATTCAGCGGCGTGCCGGGCAGTCATATGAGTCAGATCGATTTCGATGTCGCCGCCACAGGGGAAATTCCCTATGCGGCGCTGCGCGGCAAGGCGGTGCATGTGCGTGCACTGCGGCTGACAGGGCATTATGACGGCGCGCGCAATCATCTGGATTTTTCCCGCGCCGATCTGGATTCGCCCGAAGCCGATTTGAAATTGAAGGGCGGCGCGGATCTCCAGTTTACCAATGGCGAGCTGGCCAGCATCGCGCCCGATATTTCGGCGTTGCGCGCCTCGTTGAATTTGCCGGGCGTGCTGCCGGGGCCGGTGGCGTTGCAGAGCGCATCTTTCCGCGGCCTTTACCGCGCCGCCAGCCGCAGTTTTGAGATTGAGCGTTTTTCCATCACCGCGCCGCAATTGACGCTGGAGGTGAAGGGCGGGGTGCAATTGGGCGAGCCTGGCCAATCACCGGGCCTTAACCTGGATGGCAGCGTGGCGGCGACACAGATCAAAAGCCTGATGCGCTATTGGCCGCTGCAGGCGGCGCCGGGCGCGCGCGATTGGATCGACAGGAATATCTATGCCGGTCAGCTGGGACCGGCGACTTTCCAGACCCGTTTTACGCCCGGCATGATGGACCAGGATATTTATCCCGAAGAGGCCATCAACCTGACCTTTCCCATGAGCGGCGTGGAAGGCGATTACCTGCAGGGCCTGACCCATCTGACCGGCGTGACCGGCACCGCGACCATGACGGGCGATACTTTCACGGCCGACTTTACGGGCGGAAAAGTGGGGCCGCTCAATGTCAGCAAGGGCCATGCGATTATTCCCAAACTGCATCTGGACGGCACGGTCGGCCAGTTCACCGCCCATGTGGATGGCAGTTTGCCCGATGTGATGACGCTGATCGACATGAAGCCTTTGGGTTATCCGACCCGCTTTGGCGTGGATACCAAGCATACATCGGGCAACGCCAGCATCGATCTGAACATTCAGGTGCCGATGCTGACCCATGTGGCGGTGGATGATATCGGCATCAATGTGAAGGCCGATGTGCAGGATTACGGCGTGGTGCTGGGCAAGCTGCATCTGATGAATGGCGATGTGCAGTTTGCCATCGACAATGCGTCGCTGCACCAGAGCGGCGTTGTGGGGCTGGCGGATACGCGGCTGAATGTGGATTGGACGGAAGATTTCAAAACCAACGATCCCATCACCACCAAACTGGCGGTGAAGGGTTCGTTGACCGATGCGGCGCGCGCCGCGCTGAATATCGGGCTGAGCAATATCATGACGGGTCCGGTGGGCGTGACCGGCACACTTTTGGGTCATCGTGGCGAGCTGCGCAGCGCCGATACCCAGATCGATCTGACCGCCGCCAATATCCTTATTCCCATTGTTCATCTCGGCAAACCGGCGGGACAGGCGGCGACGGGGCGCATCACGGTGAATTTTGGCGCCGGCGACAATGTCGCGGATGAAACCATCCGGCTCACCGGGCCCAATCTGGCGGCCAATGGCACGGCGGATTTCGACGCCAAGGGCGCGCTGGAAACTTTGAATTTCCCCACGGTGCGGCTGGGAGCGTTGAATGATTTTTCTTTCATTCTGGCGCATGCGGCGAGTGGTGACACCTATACCTTGCGCGGGCGCGCCATGGACGGATCGCTGGTGGGCCGCAACGGCAGCACCACGCCGGCCAGCCCCGGCGTCAATGCCTCGGCACCAGCGCCGGACGAAACGCCCGGCGGGGCATTCCATATCGACGCCAAGCTGGACCGGGTGGCGCTGCGCGACGGTGTCGCCATCGCATCCTTTGCCATGGATTTGAGCGGCGTGGGCGCGCGGCCGGGCACCTTGTCGCTGGCGGGCAATCTGACCCAGACCGGCATGACGCGCACCGCGCCGATCACCGCCAATATTGTGCAGACGGCGGCGGGGCGGCAGCTTACGCTTAATGCCGGGGATGCGGGCATGCTGATCCGCGGCATGTTTGCCTTTGAATCCCTGCATGACGGCAAAATGGTTTTGACCGCGGCGATGCCGGGGCCGGCGAATTCGACGGTCGAAAACAATCTGGATTTCACCGGCAAGCTGACCATCAAGGATTTCACCATGGTCAACCAGTCTTTCCTGTCGCGCCTGTTCGCGGCGGCGTCCTTTACGGGGGTTGGCGATTTGCTGGGCGGCAAGGGCATCAGCGTGGACAGCCTGGACTTGCCGTTCACGTCCAAGAACAGTGTGATCAGCGTGAAGGATGCGGTGGTGTCGGGCGCGGTGGGCGCGACCGCCGAAGGTTATATCGACCGGCCGCACAACCAGATTGCGCTGAAAGGCTCGCTGATCCCGGCCTATGGCATCAATTCGCTGATCAGCAATATCCCGCTGCTGGGCAATATCCTGGCGTCCAAAAAAGGCGAGGGCATTATCGGCGTGACCTATTCGGCCACCGGCAATGCCGATGAGCCCAAGATCAGCACCAATCCGGTTTCGGCTTTTGCGCCGGGAATTTTGCGCCAGATTTTTCAGGGCCGCATGCCCAACGCCTCGCAGGCGCCGTCAAATGCGCCGGGTGCGAATACGGCGACGGGCGCGCCGGCGGACAGCCAGGCGGCTGCGCCGGGTACTCCCAAGCCCGCCGCGAACTAGGCCGGCTTTACCAGGACGTGTTTCTTTTTTCCGCTTGAAAGTTTGAGTACGCCGTCGCTGTTGAGGGCGGATGCATCGACTGTCAGCCGCGGATCGCTGATCGCGGCATCGTTCAATTTCAAGCCGTTGTTGGCGATCAATTTGCGCGCTTCGGAATTGGAGGCGGCCAGCCCCGCCGCCACGGCCAGATTTAAAATGCCATCGGGCAGTTTTGCGGTGATGGTGGGAAGACCTTCCGCCATCGCGCCTTCTTCAAACGCCCGGCGGGCGGTGTCTGCCGCTTTTTCCGCGGCCTCGCGGCCATGCAGGATGGCGGTGGCTTCGGTGGCCAGAATCTTCTTGGCGTCGTTGCGTTCCGCGCCTTCCAGCTTTTCCAGCCGGGCAATTTCGTCTTCCGGCATATCGGTGAAGAGGCGCAGAAAGCGGCCGACATCGCCGTCTTCGGTGTTGCGCCAGAATTGCCAATAATCATAAGGACTGCACATGTCGGCATTGAGCCACACCGCGCCCGCCACGGTCTTGCCCATCTTGGCGCCCGAGGCCGTGGTGATCAGTGGCGTGGTCAAGCCGAACAGGCTGGCTGTGCCCATACGTCGTCCCAGCTCAATGCCGGAGATGACATTGCCCCACTGGTCCGCGCCGGAGGATTGCACCCGGCAGCCAAACCGCTTGTTCAATTCGACAAAATCGAAGGCCTGCATCAGGGAATAATTGAATTCCAGGAACGACAAGGGCTGCTCGCGTTCCAGCCGCATCTTCACGCTGTCCATGGTCAGCATGCGGTTGACCGAGAAGTGACGCCCCACTTCGCGCAGGAAGGGAATGTATTCCAGCCTGTCGAGCCAGTCGGCATTGTCCACCATCACGGCGTCCGATGGCCCGTCGCCGAATGTCAGCAGATGCCGCACACCCTGCAGCATGCTACGCTTGTTTTCTTCAATCTGTTCTGAAGTCAGGATCAGCCGCGTTTCATCCTTGCCGCTGGGATCGCCGGCCTTGGTGGTGCCGCCGCCCATCAGCAGAATCGGCTTGTGGCCGGCCTGCTGCAGCCGGCGCAGGGTCATCAGCTGCACCAGATTGCCGATATGCATCGACTTGGCGGTGCAGTCGAAGCCGATATAGGCGGTGACGCGCTCCTTGCCGAACAGGGCGTCCAGCTCCTGCGGGTTCGAGCAGTCGTAATAGGCGCCGCGCGCCACGAAAGTGCGGAGGAATTCGGACTGGAATTGCGGCGCGGCGGGCATGATAGTGGCTCTGGCTTTCTTCCCCGCATGGCGAAGCTGTTGGCGGGGTTTAATATACTGATCGGGCTTAGCACAAATGGCGGAAATTTCGAAAGTCATCGGCCTGATGAGCGGCACCTCGCTGGACGGGGTGGACGTCGCCATGATCGAAACCGACGGCAGACGCGTCAAGGCGTTCGGCCCATCCGGCTACCGGCCCTATAC
>CAIXUE010000212.1 GCA_903922545.1 uncultured Alphaproteobacteria bacterium
ATCGCCCGCACCGCATCCGAAACCGGCTTGCCCTGTGCCATCAGCACATCGACCTGCCGTAGCTACGCGACAATCTCTTCTGCCGTGTGTCTTTTCCTTGCCATCGATCCAATCCTCCTTGGTCAAAACCATACTTCAGGGAGGACCATTTCAAAGGGGGCAGGACACGGCATCGCGCGCTTCTTCACCGTGATGGGCGAATGCGCCACGGCGATGAAGCTGGAAGCGACGGCGGGGCATTGACGGCCGCGAAACTTCTGGCCGGATTTGTGCTGGCGATGGCGTTGGGCGCTGGCAGCGCCCACGCCGCCGATATTGACGGCCAGAAGATTCAGATCGCCGCGACAGAACGCAAAGTTGATCTGACCTATTTTCGCAGCCCCCGTGATGGCAAGCGGCCAGCCGTTCTGTTGCTGCATGGGGCGGGCGGCTTTGACGGCCAGATCGCGGCGTACAAGCAATATTGCAGTACGCTGGCCGAGGCCGGGATCGACGCCTATCTGGTCTATTACTACAGCGCCACCGATCAGATTCAGATGCGCCAGGACGGCGACACCTTTGGGCGGCGCTATTCGGCCTGGGCCAAGCTGGTGGATGATTTGGCCGACAAGATTGCGGCGGGCACGGATTCCAACGGCAAGGTGGGCCTGATCGGTTTTTCCAACGGTGGTATTTTGGCCAGCGGCGCCAGCGCGCGCGATGCCAAAATCAATGCGGCGGTGATTTATTACGGCGGGGCGCCCTGGTACACGCTGGGGCCGGTCAATCATTTTCCGCCGCTTTTGATCCTGCATGGCGATGCGGACCAGACCATTCCGGTGCGCGAAGCCCAGATGCTGGCCAATTTCGCCCGTCAGTTTGGCGGCGATCCGGAACTGGTGATCTATCCCGGTGAAAGCCATGGCTTTGGCTCGCGGCTTGCCACCAAGGACGGAGCCGATGCGCTGACGCGGACGGTGGCGTTTTTGAAAAAACAGCTGGACGCGAAATAACCAAAGAGCGGTGTATGATGGGGAATGGTCCCCACATCCGACTCGCTGTCCCATCTGATCGCGCTAGTGCCTGCGCCGCCCGGCGCGGCGGTTTGTGATGCGCGAGGGGTTTGCCGGCGGGTTTCGCTGACGGAAGCGCGGCAGATTTTCCAGTCCGGCAATGCGTTGGTGGCCCATGGCGCTTTTGTTGCGGGCCGGCTGAAGGCGCCGCCCACCAAACCGCTGTTCGATGTTTTGGAACTGTACGCCTTTGTGCGCCCCGGCCAGCCGGTGGTGCCCAGCGCGCTCGGGCTCGCGCGGTTGATGGGGCTGGAGTTGCCGCAAAGTCCTGAAGAGGCAGCGAAGACGCTGCACGGCGTGGCGCGTGCTCTTTTGGAAGAAGCGGCGAAGCTGGAGCGGGAGAAGATCGCGCCGCTGCTGGATACGCTGACGCGGGCAGGCTGGCGCTGGGCGCCTTTGCTGGGGGTTGGCGAAAGCGGCTTGCAAGGTTCACCCATCGCCGGACTGGAAGCCTGGCGCGGACTGCCGCAATGGGAAGATCAGGCGCCGGCCGGCGTGCCGGGTTCGGAAAGCGTGACGCCGGAAGAAGCAGAAGCGCGGCTGGCGCGGCTGGTGGATCAGGTGCGGCCGGAACAGGCCGCCTATAGCGCGGCGGCGTCATACGCTTTTGGGCCGCGCGAAGAACAGGGTGCGCCGCGCATCGCGCTGGTGGAAGCGGGCACCGGCACCGGCAAGACGCTGGGCTATCTGGCGCCCGCCAGCCTGTGGGCCGAGAAGAACGGACCAGGGCTTTGGATTTCC
>CAIXUE010000213.1 GCA_903922545.1 uncultured Alphaproteobacteria bacterium
CCATGGAAGATGCCGCGCCCCGCGCCGACATTTTCGTCACCGCCACCGGCAACCTGGATGTGATCACGGTGGAGCATATGCGCGCCATGAAAGACCGCGCCATTGTCTGCAACATCGGCCATTTCGACTCCGAAATTCAGGTCGCGGGCCTGAAGAACCTCAAATGGCACAACGTCAAGCCGCAGGTCGATGAAGTGGAATTCGCCGACGGCAAGCGCATCATCCTTCTGTCTGAAGGCCGTCTGGTGAACCTTGGCAACGCCATGGGCCATCCCAGCTTTGTGATGAGCGCCTCCTTCACCAACCAGACCCTGGCGCAGATCGAACTGTTCGGAAACACCGGCCAGTACGAAAAGAAGGTCTATACCCTGCCCAAGAAGCTGGACGAGAAAGTCGCCCGCCTGCATCTGGGCAAGATCGGCGTCAAACTCACCGAACTCAACGACAAGCAGTCCGAATATATCTCGATCCCCAAGTCGGGCCCGTACAAGCCGGACACTTATCGTTATTGATGGCGGCATCCGCCGCCGGGTCGTTACTAATCCGCTTGCTCCGAAAAACCGGGCGCGCATACTCACTGGTATGCGCGCCCTTTTTCTTGTCCCGTTTGTCGCCCTGACCCTGGCCGGGTGCAGCGCCATCGCGCGCCAGAACGGCGACTATTTCCAGGCCGGTGCCGACGTGAACCGCTTCCAGGCCGATGACCAGGCTTGCGCCACCAGGGCGCGTGACACCATCGATTACAACCTGACAGCCATGAAGGGCACGACCTGGGACCTCAACCGCGCCTACAACGCCGTCTATGGCCGCTGCATGACCGCCGCCGGCCACGCGCCCCGGCCCTATTTCCGCAATTGGCTGCTGACCGGCTGATTTTCGGGCCCGCCCGGACCCAAGCCCTTGTGCCGGCGCACAAATCTTAACGCCTTGATCTGACTCGTTAATTATCCACAGGCCACCAGATTTTGGCCTGTTAGCCGCATATAGATTTTCATAATTTCTTAACCACAATAGCTATGCGGACTCGCTCCCCGCAGCTATCTTGTTGATTCAACAGTGATTCGCTGTTTGCGGCAGGGTTAACAGGGGCAGCCGGGGATGGGTCCCAACGGGGACAAGGTTAAGAATTGGTGGATAAGACGGGGGGTGCTGGCCGCCCTGCTGTCGTCTGCCGCTTCGCCCGTTCTTGCCGCCGACGCTGTCGATAGCTTCCTTTCCGGCCGTCTGGTCGTGCTCTCCGCCCTCGCCTCTGGCGCCGTGGCGCTCTCCATCGCCGCCTCGCTCTGGGCGCTGGCGGAACAACGCGGCGCGCAAAGGCTCCGCCGTGCCCTGCGTGCCGCCGGTGCGCGCTCCAAGGCGGCTGTGGGCGAACGTGACGCCCTTCTGGGCGCGGGGCGTGAAGCCCTTGTGGTCTGGGGCCGCGACGGCAGCGGCCCTTTTTCGTATGGCGGTGGCGAAGCGATGCTGGAATCCTGCCTGAAGGGCGCCGATGCGCTGGCCCTGTCCCAGGCGCTGGATGATCTTTCCGACAAGGGCCTTTCCTTCCAGGTTCCG
>CAIXUE010000214.1 GCA_903922545.1 uncultured Alphaproteobacteria bacterium
GAAGTCACGGACGGGCTGGAAGGCTTTCCCGCCGCTTTTGTCGGCCAGGATGGGCCGGTGGAAATGCGCGTGACGGATGGCGTGCTGCATGTCCGCTCACCGCGCAGCGCCGATGGCTATGTCGGCGGCGAAGAGGCGCTGAAAAACGATGGCTGGGTGGATACCGGCGATCTGGTTGAATTGCGCGGCCAGCGTTATCACTTTGCCGGGCGGCGCGGCGGCATCATCAATGTCGGCGGCCTCAAGATCAATCCGGAGGAAGTGGAAGCGGTGATCAACGGTCATCCCGGCGTGGCGCTGTCGCGCGTCTCCGGGCGGCGCAACCCTGTCACCGGCGCCATCGTGGTGGCCGAAGTGGTGTTGGCTGATACCGCCAATGACAATGCGACCTTCCGCGACGCTTTGCTGGCGTTCTGCCGCCAGAAACTGCCCGCCGTGAAAGTGCCCGCCATGGTCCGCTTTGTGGAAAAGCTGGACCTGACCGCGGGCGGAAAGCTGGCGCGCCATGGTTAAGCGCAATGTGCTGGTCAGCGGCGGTTCGCGCGGGTTGGGTCTTGCCATCACCAAAAGGCTGGCGGCGGACGGCTTTGCTGTTTTCGCTTTGGCACGCAAGCAAAGCGATGACCTGAAGGCTGCCATCGCAGCAGAGCCCGCCATACGCTTTGTGCCTTACGATCTTTCAGACATTGATGGCATTCCCGAACTGGTGCGCGGCCTGAAGGCCGGGTACGGGGCTTTTTACGGACTGGTCAACAATGCGGCGCTGGGCACCGAGGGGTTGTTGGCCAACATGCACAATGCCGATATCGAAAAGCTGGTGCGGCTCAACACCCTGTCGCCCATGGTCCTGACCAAATATGTGGGCCGCGCCATGATGGCGGGCGGCGCGGGACGTATCGTCAATATCGCTTCTATTGTGGCGGAAAGCGGTGCTAGCGGCTTGTCGGTCTATGCTGCCACCAAGGCGTCTCTGCTGGGCTTTACCCGCAGTCTGGCGCGCGAGATGGGCAAGCTGGGCGTCACCGTCAATGCCGTGGCGCCGGGCTTTCTGGAAACCGAAATGACGGCCGGAATGACGGATGAGCAGCGGGCCAAGATCGCCGGGCGCAGCGCGCTTCGGCGGCTGGCCGATGTCGACGATGTCGCCCATGCGGTGGCGTATCTGATGAGCGACGGCGCGCGGAATGTGACGGGCACGGTGCTGACCGTCGATGCCGGCAACACCGCTTAAAGCTTCAGCGCTTCCCGCACCGAGCCCGGCCAGTCTTTCAGGCTGGCACCATGCTTGGCGAAGAGGGCCACCGCCAGCCGGTCCATGCCGAAAGCGACGCAGCCGGTGTGCAGCACGTCGCCCTTGGCGTTGTGCAGGCCCCAGACTTCGCCGAAATGTTCCTTGTGATAATTGAAGCTCATGCAGGCGGTGGGTTTTTCTTCCGACCGCACCGGAACCAGCAGTTCGAATTTGAGCGCATCTTCGCGCTGGGTGGCCGCCATCAGCGCACCCACCCGGCCAAAGAAAGGATCGTTGGCCACATCCACGGCGTAGGTCAGGCCGATAAAGTCAGCGATGCCTTTGGCCCGCGCGATCCAGGGATCGCGGAATGCCTTGATCTGTTCAGGCGTGCCGATGCGGACATATTCGCGCATGCGGAAGCTCTGAAAGCGGTCCACGCTGCGGGACGGTTCATGGCGGAAACAATCGCTGGCCACATCGAAGACATAACCCGCATCGGGCACCAGACCGCGCGCCGCGGCGATGGGATAGACGGGGTAACAGGCGGCCGGCGCCAGCACCAGGTCGCTGGCCACCAGGTCTTCGGTCCAGCTGCCGCCATCGTCATTCTTGTTGGCGGACTGGGTGATCTCGCGTTCGCTGCCTTCCAGGCAGCAGACCGCGCCAATCAGATTGGGAAAGCTTTTGAGATAGCCCTGTTTTTCAAGGCTGGCGCGCCTCATCACCGGCGGGAAACGAAAAACCTCGGCGCCATCCGGGCGATGGCGGCTGATCAGGGCGGCCAGCGCTTCGATCACGCTTTCATATTCGCCGGTGCGGCCATAGACCCCGTCCACACCCGACGGCTGGAATAGATGGCGCGCCACATCGTCAAGGTGATCAGGCTCGAAGTGAAGATGCGGAATTTTGGTGGTGACGGTCATGGGTCAGTCCCGGATGGAGGCGGGGATTTCGCTGAGCAAGGTGGACGCCGACAGGCTGGAAAGAATGCGGTCGTTGTTGATCATGATGGGCGAAGACAGCACATCGCGCAGCGCCCGGCCGATGGAAACATCCGTGTCGTTACGATAGCCGGACAGGCCCGTGGCGCGCATGGCGGCCATCACGGTGGCGACCGCGCCTTCGGAGGCATCGACCTTCAGAAGATTGATGGCCGTCTGGAAGTCCACCGAGCCGAGCGCCTTGGGGTCATGGGCGATGCCCTCATACCGGTTCAGCGTCGCGGCGATCAGGGCGCGCAGGGCGCGAAGCGAGGCCAGGCTTTGGGTGAAATGCGGCAGGCCTGGCGGCAGGCTGCCGGCGCGCTGCGCCTTGCGCATGAATTTGCGGGCCCGTTCCACCGAGCCTGCGGCAATGCCGGCCCAGTTGCCCGCCCACATCAGATGCGAGGTGGGCACCATGGTTTCGCTGTGAATTTTGCCGTAGGGCACCGGCAGAATCTGTTCCGGCGCGCCGATCGCCTTGAGCGAAAAGCCTGAGGAACAGGTGCCGCGCATGCCCAGCGTGTCCCAGCCGCCGGTGACTTGCAGCGAGTAATTCTTTTTTTCGAACACCACCAACACCTGGTCGCTGGCATCGGCATTGGCATCACGCCGCGCCGTTGTGACCACGGCATCGGCCTGGGCGCCATAGGAGATCACGCTGGCGTCACGGATCAGAACAATGCGGCCATCGGACTGTTCCACCGGCGCTTCGGAAGCGCGTACATTGCCGCCGCCCTTGCCTTCAGTGGTGGAGGAAGCGAGCAGCAGCTGATCCGACACCATGCGGGTCATGAATTCGCGGTGCCAGGCGCTGTCCATGCCGTGATAGGCGACGCAAGCCGCCTTCACCTGGTGCATGGCATAAATCATGCCGGTGGAAGAACAGGCGCGGCCCAGACGGAAACACACATCCACCACATCGCTGACGCTGGCTTCCTCGCCGCCCAGGCTGGCGGGCACCATGATGCCCAGAAGCTTTTCGTCTTTCAGTGCGGTGATCGCCTCGGCAGGAAAGCGGGCTTCGCGGTCCACGGCATCGGCGGCGGCGGCGGCGATAGCCGCCACGCGCTCGGCGCGGGCGAGGGGCGCTTCCGTGACGGAAGGCGCGGTCTTCAAATTGTTGAGCATGAATCCGCCTGAATAACAGGCTGAACGATAGGGTCAAAAGCTGAAGCAAGAGTGAAACGGTACGGTCATGGTGAAGAGAGTGTTAATCTCGAATTCCGCTCAACCAATGCTTTACGCCTGCGCGGCTAATCTGGCGGCGGGTCAGGCGGAGTTTTCCATGTCAACGTCCGAGCGCATTGTCGCGATCGCATGCAAGATGCTGGTCAAGCGCGGCAATAATACGATCCCGGGATCGGACGATAATCTGCGTGAAGCGGGGCTCACCTCGCTCGACATGGTCAATCTGATGCTGGCGATCGAGGCGGAATTCGACATCGAGATTCCGCAAAGCGCCATGACCCCCGACAATTTCGACACCATTCACGCCATCCAGGCCCTCGTTTCGCTGACCGCCAAGGCAGCGTAATGCCGCTGGACCGTCATGCCAGGCGTTTCCTGGAAATGCTTGCAGCTGCGGGACAGACGCGCGGCCGCTATGAAAGAGCCGAAGAGCGCCGCCGGGCTCTGAACAGCCTGGCCGAACTGGTCGATCCGCCCGGAAGTGTGGAAGTGGGCGGGGTGCGCGACGAACTTTTTTCTGTCGGTCATGGCGCGATTGTCCTGCGTATCTATTCGCCCCTGGGCAAACCGGAACGGGTGCTGCCTGGCATGGTATTTTTTCATGGCGGTGGCTGGGTGGCCGGAAGCCTGGAAAGTCATGACGGTTTTTGCCGCAGGCTGGCCAATGAAAGCGGCTGCCGCGTCATTGCGGTGGATTATCGCCTGGCGCCCGAACGCCCCTTCCCGCAAGGGTTGACGGACGCTTTTGCCGCTTATGCTCATATCGCCTGTCACCCGCGCGATTTCGGCATTGATCCCATGCGCCTGGGCATTGCGGGGGATTCCGCCGGCGGCACCCTGGCGGCCGCGATCAGCCGCATGGCGCGCGATTTTGGCGGCCCGGCCATCGCCTTTCAGCTTCTGGTCTGTCCGATCCTGGATATTCATGGGCAAAGCGCGGCGCGGCGCGAATTGGCGGATGGCTATTTCCTGGACCGCGAAACCCTGGACCGGGACCTGGAGCTTTATTGCGCCAACGCCGACCGTTCCGATCCGCGTTTGTCGCCGCTTCTGGCGGGTGACTTTGTCGATCTGCCGCCAACCTTCATTCACACCGGCCAATTCGATCCTTTTGGCGATGAAGGTGAAGCCTATGCCGCCAAATTGTCGGCGGCGGGCGTGGAAGTGCATGGCCGCACCCATCCCGGCATGATCCATTATTTTTATTGCATGCCGCGCATGATCCCGTATGCGCACAAGGCGGCTGAACTGATCGGTGCGGAAATCCGTTATGCGGTGAAGCCGGAGCCGGAACGGCGGGCTCAGAACCGGATCAGACCGGAATTGATCCGGGCGTAAAGCCGCTCGTCCAGCGGGGCGTGGCAGCGTTCGCCGATATCGGCATAAAGCGGATCGATGATGGCGCCGGGATCAAAGCCCTGCGCCGCCAATTCGTGCTTTTTCTGCTTGAAGGTTTCCGTGACGTCCAGCGACGGCACCAGGCGCAGGAACAGCGGCCGCGCGTAAGATGGCAATTTCGCCAGATAAGGCTTGAGGCCCGAAAGATCGAAGTCCGGGCCGGTTTCCAGCGCCGCCATGCCGGCTTTGCCGTCGTGGCCTTGCACGGCCACGCCATAGACAGTGGCGGCGATGACGCCGGGATATGAGGACAGGTGCGCCGCGACTTCGGTGGTGGCGACATTCTCGCCTTTCCAGCGGAAGGTATCGCCCAGCCGGTCCACGAAATAATAAAAGCCCGCCGCGTCCTGGCGCATGAGATCGCCGCTGCGAACCCAGGCATCGCCGGGTTCGAAGACGTGGCGCAGGATTTTTTTGGCCGTGGCGGCGGCGTCGCTATAGCCTTCGAAGCGGGCTGCGCCGCCGGCGATCTTGCCGATGGCCTCGCCTGCCTGGCTGGTGGCGACGCGGCGGCAAAAGCCATCAGATCCACGCAGCACTTCGCCGTCTTCGCCGCGCTCGACCAAAGCAATGCCGAAACGGTGACGCAGGAAGCCCGGCACCTTGCCGATGGCGCCCACTTTGCCTTCGGCATTGTAAAGCGAGAAATTGCCTTCGGTGGCGGCGTAGAATTCCAGAATCTGGGGAATGTGGAAGCGGGCCTGGAAAGCCTGCCAGATATCGGCCGACAGGCCATTGCCGCAGATCAGGCGCAGGCAATTTTCGCGCGGATCGGTCTTGAGCAGATAGCGGCACAATTCGCCGATATATTGGAAGATGGTGGCGCCGCTTTGGGCGATGTCGTCCCAGAAGGCGCTGGCGGAGAATTTCTCACGCAGAATCACCGATCCGCCGCCCAGAAGCACCGCGCCGGAGGCAACAACCCCGCCCACCGAATGATACATGGGAAGGCAATTGTAGAGCCGGTCTGACGGTTGCGCGTCCATCATGCCGGCGAACCAGTGCGTCCACATCATCACGCGGTGATGGCTGACATAGGCGGCCTTGGGCAGGCCGGTGGTGCCGGAGGTGTAGATCAGCAGCGCCGGATCATCGAGCGTGACAGTGCGCTTTTCGTGTGTTTCCAGCGCCGCGCCGGAATAGGCGGCGAGGCGTTCCGAAAAAGCCTCGCCATGGCGCCAGACAATGGCGCTGGTTTCGAGGCCTTCCAAAGCAAGGTCGAGGCGCGCATCCACAAGGATGTGGCGGGGCGCGGCAACGGATATGCAATGCGCTAGGCTTTCGCCGGTCAGATTGGTGTTGATCAGCGCCACCACCGCGCCGATGCGGGTAAGGCCCAGCCACAGCGCCAGATAGTCCGGCCGGTTGGGCATCAGAAGGCAAACGGTTTCGCCCTTGGCGATATTTTGATCGAGTGCCCAGCGGGCATAGCGATTGGCCTGGGCGGCCAAGCCCGCATGGCTGAAATTTTCGCCGCGCGAGAAAAGGGCGGGGGCAATGCCAAAACGCGCGCCCAATTCTTCAATCACCACGGGGAATATGCGTTCGGGCGCGTCGTCGATTTTTGCCGTCAGTTCCAGGGCGCGCAGCCAGGCCTTGGCGGCGGAGGGTTCGGCGGCGGGCGCGGCGGCAAAGCTCATCTGTCTCAAAACGAAACGTTTCTGTCGTTCAAATTAGCCGCTTTGCGTGGAAGCCCCGTTAACGGCGGCGAAGATGGGTTCTGGCGGCGGGTTTTGCGCCAATGAGTCCGATATCGGCAAAAAGGTTCATTAATCACCGATGCTTAGAGTATGGCGGTCAAACCCAGAGCCCGTCATGCGCGCCGAAACCATCGCCATTCATTCCGGTTTCGATTCCGATCCCGCGACCCATGCGGTAGCGGTTCCGATTTACCAGACGGCGGCTTACGTCTTCGACAGCGCCGATCACGCCACCGCCTTGTTCAATCTGGAAGAGGATGGCTTCCGCTATAGCCGCATCTCCAACCCTACCGTGGCAGTTCTGGAGCAGCGGGTGGCGGAACTGGAAGGCGGTGTTGCCGCACTTGCCACCGCGTCCGGCCAGGCGGCGCTGCATTATGCTTTTGCCAATGTCGCCGATGGCGGGGGCAATATCATTTCCACGCCGCAGCTTTACGGCACCAGCCATACGCTGTTGGCGCATGTGATGCCGCGGTCCGGTATCGAAGCGCGGTTCGCCGCCGATGACAGCGCCGAAGCGATGGCGCGAATGATTGATCAGAATACCCGTGCCCTGTTCTGCGAAAGTGTGGGCAACCCCGCCGGCAATATCTGCGATATCGCGGCCATCGCGAAAGTGGCGCATGCCCATGGCGTGCCCCTGATTGTGGACAATACCGTGGCCACACCCATTCTTTTGCGTCCCATCGCTCATGGCGCCGACATTGTTGTGCATTCCCTGACCAAATTCATGGGGGGGCATGGTGCGGCCATGGGCGGCATTCTTGTCGATGGCGGCAATTTCGACTGGATGGCGCATGCCGAACGCTTTCCGCAATTCACCAGGCCTGACGAGTCCTATCACGGCCTGGTCTATGCCGAACGCTTCGGCCGCAGCGCCTTTGCCGCCCGCGCGCGCAGCGTGTTGATGCGCACCACCGGCGCGGTGTTGTCGCCGATGAGTGCTTTTTTGCTGCTGCAGGGCATTGAAACCGTGGCGTTGCGGGTAGAGCGGCATGTCGAGAATGCCGGCACAGTGGCGGCGTTCCTGAAGTCGCATCCCGATGTGGCCTGGGTGGAATATGCCGGCCTTGGCGACAGCCGCTATCACGCGCTGGCGCAAAAATATTTCCAGGGCAAGGTGCCGTCGCTTCTCACATTTGGGGTCAAAAACGGCTTTGAAGGCGGCAAGCGTTTCTACGACGCGCTGAAACTGATCAAGCGGCTGGTCAATATCGGTGACGCCAAGACATTGGCTTGCCATCCCGCTTCGACCACCCATCGCCAGATGGGGCACGCCGAGCAGCGCAAGGCCGGCGTTACGCCTGAAGCCATTCGCCTTTCCATCGGCATCGAGCATCGGGACGACATCATTGCCGACATTGCCCAGGCGCTGGCCGCCAGCAGCGGCCGGATGCTGCGGGCGGCGGAATGACAGACATAGAGAAATTTGCGCTGGGCACCGGCCACGGCATTTATCGCGGCACGTTGCAGATCGGGCTGGTCAACAATATGCCCGACGCGGCGCTGCGGAGCACTGAACTGCAATTCGCCCGCCTGCTCAAGGAGGCCGCCGGCGCGCTGGATGTGCAGCTTCGCCTGTTTTCGCTGGCGGACATCGAACGCGGCGAGCTGGCGCGATCGCGCATGGAAGGCTTTTACGCCGATGCCGAAACCCTTCCCATGGCCGGCATTGACGGGTTGATCGTCACGGGCGCCGAGCCGCGCGAGCAGGATTTGCGCGATGAAAATTACTGGAATGGGTTGGCCCATCTGGTGGACTGGGCCGAAATCGGCACCATCTCGTCCATCTTTTCCTGCCTGGCAGCGCATGCCGCGGTGCTGCATCTGAGCGGCATAGAGCGGCGCAAGCTGCCGGGAAAATTGTCGGGCGTGTTTGCCGCCGAATGTGTTGGCGAGGATCCCCTGCATACCGGCATGAACGCGGTGGTGCAGGTGCCCCATTCACGGCTGAATGCGCTGGCCGAAGGTGATCTGACCATGAAAGGCTATCGCATCCTGTCGCGTCTGGAAGGCGGCGGCGTGGATTCATTTTCGCGCGGCGGGCGCAGCCGGTTTGTTTTCCTGCAGGGTCATCCCGAATATGGCGCCGAGACGCTGGGCCGCGAATATCTGCGTGATGTCGGCCGCTTTCTGCGCGGCGAAAGCGATGCGCGCCCGCTTGCGCCGCAAAATTATTTCGACCGCGCCACCGAAAATGCGCTGGCGGACCTGGATGCCCAGTCGCACGGCCCGGACAGTCTGACTGCTTACACCGGCATCATTTCGGGCGCCTTGCCGCTGCAATCCTGGCGCGCCCACACCATCAAGCTTTTCGGCAATTGGCTGGCCCTGATCGCCGCCGAAAAGCTGCGCCGCCTGGCGCCAACCCGGACTGCCGCCCGCAAGAAACTGCGGGCCTGACCGCCCCAAGGGGAGTTAAGCGAAGTTTCGGGACCCGAATTTGTCTGAAGGGGTGGCAAGAATGTCGCATTTTGCGGCGAGTTCCGCTTCCCCCCCGCCGCCGTGGTTTGTATATAAGGTGCAACTCGTGGGGGCACCCGGGTGGCGATGACATTGATTTCTTTAGTGTTTGGCTGGCTTTTGGCCCTGCTTTCCGTTTGCGGCGCAGGCTATGCGATCTTTGCTGCCTTGGCCGCTGGCCGCTTCATGCGCGCCGCGCCCGCCGGCCATCGCTGCGATGCACCCGTCACCATCCTCAAGCCGCTTTATCTGAGCGAGCCCCGGCTGAAGGAAAATCTGGAAAGCTTCTTCGCCCAGGATTTTTCCGCGCCCGTCCAGATCGTGTTTGGGGTGCATGACCAGGCCGATCCGGCCATCGCCATTGTGCGCAGCCTGCAGGAGAAATATCCCGCTTTCGACACCTGCATCGTGGCCAATGGCGCGGTCTATGGCGGCAACGCCAAAGTCTCCAACCTCATCAACATGCTGCCGGCCGCCAAGCACGACATTCTGGTGGTGAGCGACAGCGATATCCGGGTGCCCAAGCACTGGCTGTCGGAAGTCACCGGCGCATTGGCGCAGGATGGCGTGGGATTGGTGACCTGTCTCTACAAGGGCGAGGCGAGCGGCAAGGGCGTGTGGCCGGTGCTGGCGGCAATGGGCACGTCTTATGATTTTCTGCCCAATGTGGTGACCGGCGTTTCGCTGGGTCTGGCCGAGCCGTGCATGGGTTCGACCATCGCGCTGAGCCGCGAAGTGCTGGGCCGCATCGGCGGTTTCACCGCTTTCGCCGATCATCTGGCCGATGATTATGAAATGGGCCAGGCGGTGCGCCGGCTGGGCCTTCGCCTGGCGATTCCCGCTCTCAGCGTTCGCCATGACGCCACCGAGACTTCGTATGGGGAACTTTTCCGCCATGAGCTGCGCTGGACCCGCACCATCCGGCGCATCAATCCCGCCGGACATGTCGGCAGCATCATTACATTTGCGTTCCCCCTGGCCCTGATGGCCGCGATTTTGCTGGATTTCCAGCCCGCTGCTTTGAGCGTGATGGGATTGGCGCTTGGCGCGCGGCTTTTTCTGAAGTACCGCATGGACCGTGTGTTCGCCACCCATGCCGGGCCCTTCTGGCTGATGCCGATTCGGGATCTGTTGAGTTTTGCGGTGTTCGTGGCGTCCCTGTCCGGGGAGACGGTGCATTGGCGGGGAACCCGCCTGTCGGTCGAAGCGGGCGGCTTGATTACTTCCGGAACGATTGAGGCTGCAGAATGATGAACTCGCTTTTCCTCCAGGCTCCTTCCTTTGACGGTTATGACGGCGGCGCCGGCGCGCGCTATCAGATGAAGCGCGAGGTGAAGTCTTTCTGGTTTCCCACCTGGCTGGCCCAGGCCGCCGCGATGGTGCCGGGCTCCAAGCTGATCGATGCCCCGCCGCACAATCTGTCGTTCAAGGACATTGAAGACGACGTCAAATCGCATGAGCTGATCGTCATTCACACCTCCACACCCAGCTTCAAATCGGACTGCCGCACCGCCGCCATGGTGCGCGCCATCAACCCCAGCGCCAAGATCGGTTTCATCGGCGCCAAGGTTGCGGTCGAGCCGGTGGAAAGCATGGAAGCCTGTGCCGCCCTCGATTTTGTGGCGCGCAATGAATACGACTTCACCATTCAGGAACTGGCCAGCGGCGCGGAATGGTCCACCATCAAGGGTCTGACCTATCGCAATGACGCGCGCGAGATCATCTCCAATCCGGAGCGCGAAATCCTGGTGGATATGGACAAGCTGCCGTCCGTGCTGCCGCTTTACAAACAGCTGGACGTGAAAAAGTATTTCGGCGGCTATCTGCTGCACCCCTATATGTCCTGGTACACCGGCCGCGGCTGCAAATCGCGCTGCACTTTCTGCCTGTGGCCCCAGACCATCGGCGGCCACAAATACCGCTTCATGTCCACCGCGCGCGTGGTGCAGGACGTCCAGTACGTCAAAGACAATTTCCCGGAAGTGAAGGAAATTTTCTTCGATGACGACACGCTGACCGACAATCACGACCGGGTCGAGGAGCTGGCCAAGGTGCTGGGTCCGTTGAAC
>CAIXUE010000215.1 GCA_903922545.1 uncultured Alphaproteobacteria bacterium
CCTGCCAACCCTCTCTACCCGTCACCAGGTAAAAAAGCTGGTTCAGAAAGCGATTATCAAAGGTTGCATCACACAGATACCCCTCTTCATCGCCCACATCATTGAATACCGCTTGCCCGACGAAGACGGCAAACCCGGCAACCTGATGGCCTGCGCCCTCACCGATGTGCTGCGCGACGGACTTTCCATGGTCTATAGCTTTTTTCATCCTGGCGCCGATATGCGCAGCCTGGGCACCCACATGATCCTGGACCATATCGAAGCCGCCAAGGCGCGCGGCCTCGCCAATGTCTATCTGGGCTATTGGGTACAGGGCTCCGCCAAGATGGACTACAAGGCGCGCTTCGGCCCGTTGGAGGCTTTGGGTCCCAATGGCTGGGAACAGTTGAAAAGTTAATCTGATTTCGGGAAGTCGTAATGCGCTCCTTCACCCAGATTTTCCTTCTCGTTCAGCTTATTGTCGTTCCAGCAATGGCGGACACAGCTGTCCAATCCCAGGCCGATTTCGAGACGGCTATGCGCGACAATTCCACAGCTCCTTACTATGTGCTGGTGACCATCGTGGATGACCGCAACGGACAGTCCGACACACGTTGCGTTCCGTCCAACGGCTTCAAAGGCGCGATCCATCGCGAATATGGCCTTGGCTATGACCGGGACGGCCAGAATAGGGCACTAGAGATCGCGCTCAGCCATCCCGACCATGTGTTTCATTTTTCCAAACCTGAAGCGCTGAACAATATGCATCCGGACATTGCGAAGGCCTCACAAGCTTGCGCCATTATCGCCAGGGGTGGCCGGGCACGCCTGGGCGACAGAGTGGCGAACGTTTTTGAGGAAGGCAGCAACTAGGCGGTTCGCGCCATTGATTTGGAAAGGTTTTTCTGTGCGTCCAATCAAAATAGTTACTGGACTTTTTCTCACCGCTTTGCCGCTGATGTCCTACGCCCAGGATATGGCGGCAACCATGCCCGGGCTTTGCATCTACAACACCATGAAAACCATTCCGGGCATCACCTCCCTGGAAGCCTATGGCAAAGACGCCAGTTTCATTCGCTATGGCTATCGCGACGCCAGGGGCCAGCCGGCATCCAGCACGTTATCGATCTTCGTGCCCACCGGTGCCGGCGCACGCGATGACGGCCGCACCGTATTTGAAGGCGCTTTTCCTATCGTGCCAGATGATCCGGTTGCAAAAAGTGTCGGCCCCATCGCGGACAAATGCAATGCGGTCCCGCGCATTATGGACCAGACCCTTGCCGTGGGCGGCGCGCCCAGCATGACCTGGCGGCGCGCACACTAATTGCGCTTCACCTCTACCTGATACTCGACACCGCCAGCGGCTGTGCGCACCATCTTCAGCAGCACTTCATCGTCATTGCCGAGCGGCCCCAATTCTTGATGCCGGTCCGGCAACAGCAACGTGTACCGCTCCGCCACCGAGACATAGACCAGCCGGCTTTGCGGCAATCCTGTCTGCATCAGTGCCGTCAGCCGCTCGATATAAGGCGATTTCTGCCAGGCGGTCGGTGTCGAAGGATCGACATAGGCCACGATGCGGCCATAACGGCTGACCAGCACGATCTTGGATTTTTCCGGCTTCCATTCCGGCCCCAGCGCCTCGGCCTGCAGCCAATCGCACATGAAGGTGCGGCATTCGGTGGGCCGCTCTTCATAGATGCCGCAGCCCTTGCCCGGCTTGCAATGCGGGCACCAGGCGCCCGACGGCTTTTCGATTTCCTTGATGCCCATGACCTTGCAACACAGCGTACAAGTGCCGCATTCACGAGCCATATTCAGACCTCCGGCGCGCCACCAAAGCGCGCCTTCAATTCGGCCACCTGTTCCTCGCTGATCTTTGTGAACAGCACATCAATCGGCTGGATGGGTTGGTC
>CAIXUE010000216.1 GCA_903922545.1 uncultured Alphaproteobacteria bacterium
CCACCTTCACCGGATCCAGCAGGGCAGCGGAGGCGCGGCCGGTACGAAGACCACCCAACTCCCCCTTCAGGGTTGTGGTTGCCCCGGCCATGCGCCGGTTCATCTCGTCCTTGTTGTAAGTCTCAGCCATCTCGACCTTTTTCGCCGTTCCGAAGCCTGCGTCAGCCTAGCGCAAAGTGCGCCCAGGCCGCGCCTTACTTTTCTTCGATTATGGTTGCCCGGCCGCCGCCGGCCAGAACCTGTTTCAACTGTCCCTTGTCGTGCAGGGAAAAGACCAGAATGGGAATGCCGTTTTCCCGCGACAGGGAAATTGCCGATGCATCCATTACTTGCAGATCCCGCGCTAACACCTCGTGATAACTCAGAGAATCGTAACGCACGGCGTCAGGCACCTTCTTGGGATCGGCGCTGTAAACACCGTCCACATTAGTGGCCTTGAGCATGGCGTCGCAAGTCATTTCGGCCGCCCGAAGCGCCGCCGCCGTATCGGTGGTGAAGAAGGGGTTCCCGGTTCCGGCGGCGAAAATCACCACCCGGCCCTTCTCCATGTGCCGAATCGCGCGGCGGCGGATATAGGGCTCGCACACCGTGCTCATGGGAATGGCGGACTGGACGCGCGAACCCAGGCCGGTGCGTTCCAGCGCCGCCTGCATCGCCAGGGCGTTCATCACGGTCGCCAGCATGCCCATGTAATCGGCCGTGGCCCGGTCGATGCCCTTGGCCGCCCCGGCAAGGCCGCGAAAGATATTGCCGCCGCCGATCACCATGCAGATCTGGCTGCCGGCGTCAGCGGCGTCTTTCACATCCTGGGCGATGCGGTCCACGGTGCCGACATCGATGCCGAAGCCGGCCTCGCCCATCAACGCCTCGCCCGAGACCTTGAGCAGAACCCGGCGGTATTTCGGCGCTGAGGGCATGAGACTTTCCTGTTAGCGGGTGCCTGCCATCTGCGCGACTTCGTCGGCGAAATCGCTTTCGGCCTTCTCGATGCCCTCACCCACCTGAAGACGGACAAAGCCGGCAATTTCCACCGGTGCGCCAAGATCCTTGGACGCCTTTTCGATCACCTTGGCGATCTGGGTTTCGCCGTCGATCACGAAGGTCTGATACATCAGCACCGTCTCTTCGAAATATTTGCGCATCCGGCCCGCCATCATCTTTTCGACAACGGCTTCCGGCTTGCCGGACTGCAGCGCCAAATCCTTCTGGATGGCATATTCGCGGTCCACCACCTCCTTGGACATTTCGGCTTCGGTCAGCGCCAGTGGCGCGGCGGCGGCAACATGCATGGCGATCTGCTTTGCCAGGGTGGACAGCTTGTCCTTGTCGGCGGTGGATTTCAGCGCCACCAAGACGCCGATCTTGCCCAGTTCAGGCGAGGCCGCATTGTGGACATAGGCCGCAACCACGCCGGGATCGACGCTGAGGCCGACAGTGCGGCGCACCGCCATGTTTTCGCCGATCTTGGCCACCAGTTCGGTCAAGGTCTGCTGCACGGTCGAACCGCCATGGCTGGCGGCCAGAAGCTTGGACAGATCGCCGCCTTCCTTGAGCGCGATTTCCGAGGCCGATTTGACGAAGCCTTTGAACTCTTCGTTGCGGGCCACGAAATCGGTTTCAGCATTCACTTCCACCAGGGCGCCGGCATTGCCGGACACCGCGACACCAACCAGGCCTTCGGCGGCGGCGCGGCCGGCCTTTTTGGCGGCCTTGGAAATGCCTTTCTTGCGCAGCCAGTCGATGGCGGCTTCCATGTCGCCCGCGTTTTCGTTAAGCGCGGTCTTGCAGTCCATCATGCCCGCGCCGGTTTTATCGCGCAGGTCTTTCACCATGCCGGCGGTGATGTTGGTCATTTTCGTCTCCTTCGCCACGCTGGTGGCGCGGCATTTCAGATTTAAGCGGTTGCTTCAGCCGGTGCGGCCACAGCGGCATCTTCGATCTCGGCGGCAGCGCCGGTATCGACGCCCGCTTCAATCTGCTGCTGGCCCAGGCCGTAAATGATCGCGCGCGCCGCCAGGTCGCAAGACCGCGCGATGGCGCGGGCGGCGTCGTCATTGCCGGGGATCGGATAGGCGATGCCATCCGGATCGCAATTGGAATCCAGGATCGCGGTGACCGGGATGCCCAGCTTGCGGGCTTCGGCGACGGCAATGGCTTCCTTGTTCGTGTCGATCACGAACAGCATGTTGGGAAGGCCGCCCATTTCCTTGATGCCGCCCAGCGAACGCTCCAGCTTGTCCTGCTCACGCAGCAGGCCCAGCAGTTCCTTCTTGGTCAGGCCCGACTGTTCGGCGGTGGTCAGGGTTTCTTCGATGGTGCGCAGACGCTTGATCGAATGGCTGATGGTGCGCCAGTTGGTGAGCGTGCCGCCCAGCCAGCGATGGTTCACATAATACTGGGCGCAGCGCTGGGCCGCCGCCGCGATGGGATCGGAGGCCTGGCGCTTGGTTCCGACAAAAAGGATGCGCCCGCCGCCGGCCGCGACTTCGCGCAGGGCGACCAGCGCCTGGTGCAGCAAGGGAACGGTCTGGGTGAGGTCCAGAATGTGGATGTCGTTGCGCGTGCCGTAAATGTACGACGCCATTTTCGGATTCCAGCG
>CAIXUE010000217.1 GCA_903922545.1 uncultured Alphaproteobacteria bacterium
GAGATTTAATAATTGAGTCAATTAACTGAAAACAATTTAACTTAATCCTTTGATTGATGGCGATGGCCAGCACCAGGAAAAGCGGCGAAAGCAGGATGAGCAACGCCGCAGACGCCGCCAGATCGAAACTGCGCTTGACGATGCGCCAGGGCAGGCGCTGCACATTGCTGCGCACCTGAAGCATCAGGATGTCGCGGCCGAAGAAATAGCTGGTGGTGACGCCGGCCAGCGGCAGGCGGGTCAGCGCCGGAATCACGGCCACGGGAATGTTGACCTCCAGCAGACGCTGGGCGACATCGGCGAAATGCGCCGATTGCACATCTTCGGCGGCGACAATGGCCTGCTTGCAGCCGGCGTTGCGCATCACATGGGCAGTGCGGGTGGAATCGTCGGAATGCACGGCGCGCAGCGCTTCCATGCCGGCGGGCAGGCCAGCGTCCGGCTTGTCCAGCACCAGCCAGCGCACATCGAAACCCAGTGAAAGCGAATTGCGCAGCGCGTCGTGAATTTCGGCGGCGCGGCTGCCGGTGCCGACCATCACGGTGGGAATCTGCCACACGCCCAGCCGCGACATCAGGATGCGGGCGCCTTGGCGCATGATAGGCACGGCGAAGATCAGGAAAGTCCAGCTTGCCAGCGCATGCATCACCGCGAAATTTCCGCGCGCCAGAAACAGCATCGCCACATCGGGCAGGGCGGTGACCAGAAGGGCGATGGTGGTGAGCTTGGCGCCGTCCCAGAAAAGCTGGCGGCGGCCGTAATCGCCGGACAGATACCGCACCACCACAAAGATCACGGCCAGGATCAGGAAAACATCGATCGGTTGATGCGCCGCGGCGCCGCCGCCGCTCATCACCAGCAGGCTGGGCACCGATTGGCCGTGCCGGAACAGAAGCGACGCCAGGGTGAAGGACAGGGCGTCCGCTGCGGCCAGGCCGATCACCGCCAGCCAGTAACGCAGATGCCGGGCGCTGCTGTCGCGCCGGTGCCGGTCCCAGGTATCGCTGAAGGAACTGGTGGTCATGCTGCTCGCAAAGTCTTGGCCTTGGCCCCTGGCGGCTTTATAGCATCGCTACAGTATCACCAAGAACTTAAAAAGTCATTCTATCTCAATGTTTTATAAAAGCCCCGGGGTGCGGGGTTTAAGCTTTTTCCGCAAGGTTCAGGGCGCAAATGCTGACAAAAGCCTTTGATTTCGATTTGCCGTCGGAGCTGGTCGCCTTGCGCCCGGTCGAGCCCAGGGATGCGGCACGGCTGCTGGTGATCCATCCCGGCGGAAGGCTGGAACACCGGCTTTTTTCCGATCTGCCGCAGATTCTGGCCGCGGGCGATGTACTGGCGCTGAATGACAGCCGGGTGATCCCCGCCCGCCTCGCCGGGGAACGCCCGCCCCGCGCCGCTGACGGCCCTGCCATAGCGTTTGAAGCCACCCTGCACCGCCGGGTGGATGGTGGCCGCTATCAGGCCTTCGTGCAGCCTGCCCGGCGCTTGCGGGAGGGCGATGAAGTGCGTTTTGCCGCTGGCCTGACGGCCCGGGTGTTGGCCCGCGACAAGGGCGAGGTGGAGTTCGGCTTTAATTTTTCGGGCGCCGCGCTGGACCAGGCCATCGCCAAAGCCGGGGTCATGCCTCTGCCGCCCTATATCGCCAAGAAGCGGGCGCCCGATGCCCAGGACCAACGCGATTATCAGACGGTCTATGCCAGAAACGATGGTTCGGTCGCCGCCCCCACCGCGGGATTGCATTTCACGCCGGCGCTGCTGGACCGTCTGCAGGCGACGGGAATAGCGCGCGCCGACCTGACCCTGCATGTCGGGGCGGGTACGTTCCTGCCGGTGGAGGCCGAAGACACCAGCCAGCATGCGATGCATGGCGAGAATGTGTCACTGGATGCCGTCACGGCCGCGCGGCTGAATGCGGTTCATGACGCGGGCGGGCGCATTGCGGCGGTCGGCACCACAGCGCTGCGCAGTCTGGAAAGCGCGGCCGATGAAAAAGGCCGCATTCATGCCTTCGACGGCGAAACCCGGATTTTCATCACGCCCGGTTACCGCTTCCGCGTCGTCGACCGGCTGATCACCAATTTCCACCTGCCCAAATCGACGCTGCTCATGCTCGTCTCGGCTTTCGCCGGAACTGCGGCAATCCGCGAAGCCTACCGTCACGCGATCGGCGAAGGCTACCGCTTCTTCAGCTAC
>CAIXUE010000218.1 GCA_903922545.1 uncultured Alphaproteobacteria bacterium
CGCAGATCGGTGGCCATGACGGGCGCGCCCTTCAATTTGGCCACGCCGCGCACGGTGGCGACATCGCCATGGACGCGGATATCGGCGCCCAACCGGCCCAGTTCGGGAACGTGCATGAAGCGGTTTTCGAAAATGGTTTCGCGGATGACAGAGGTGCCTTCGGCGCTGGTCATCAGGGCCATGAACTGGGCTTGTAAATCCGTGGGGAAACCGGGGAACGGGGCGGTGGTGACATCGATGGAGGCCGGGCGCGCGCCATTGCGATAAAGGGCGATGCCGCGATTGGTTTCCTGAACATCGGTGCCGATCTGTTGCAGCAGGCCCAGCGGCACGGCGATGTGTTCACGCCGCGCGCCGATGAGTTCAACCGAGCCGCCGGTGATGGCAAGCGCCATGGCATAGGTGCCGGCTTCGATACGATCAGGCATCACGGCGTAATTGGCGCCGTGGAGGGATGAGACGCCATCAATGATGAGGCGCGAAGTGCCCAGGCCGGAAATTTTGGCGCCCATGGCGATAAGGCAAAGGCAGAGATCTTCGATTTCGGGTTCGCGGGCGGCATTGCCGATCACGCTTTGGCCCCGGGCCAGCACGGCGGCCATCAGCGCGGTTTCGGTGGCGCCGACGGAGACTTTGGGGAATTCGATATTGGCGCCGTTCAGGCCCGACTTGGCGGTGGCCAGGACATAGCCATCATCAAGCTGAACCTGGGCGCCCAAAGCCTCAAGCGCCTTGAGGTGCATATCAACCGGGCGGGCGCCGATGGCGCAGCCGCCGGGCAGCGAAACCTTTGCGGTGCCGGTGCGGGCCAGAAGCGGGGCCAGCACCTGAAAGCTGGCGCGCATTTTGCGCACCATGTCGTAGGAGGCGAAAGACGAAGTGAGGCTTCCCGCATCAAAGGTATAAGTGTCGCCCTGCCCCAGCGAGGTGCCGGGGGTTTTGGTGACGGCGACGCCGAAGCTGGCCAGCAGTTCGGCCATGGCGCGCACATCGGCCAGGCGGGGGACATTGGCCAGGACCAGGGGCTGGCTGGACAGCAGGGAAGCCGCCATCAGCTTGAGAGCCGCGTTCTTGGCGCCGGAGATGGGGATTTCCCCGTTCAGCCGTGCGCCGCCTTTGATCCTGATCCGGTCCATGGCTCTTTCCATGGGGAAGGCCGGGCGTCATGGCAAGAGGCTTTTCGGCAGGATCAGCCGGGCTTTTTGGGAACGAATTGGCCGGGAGCGGGCTGAGCGGCGGTGATGCTGGTCTGGGGGGCCGGTTTTTCGGGGCTTTGCGGGGTTTCCGGGGGCGGGTTGGGCGCGGAGGGGGCGTGGGTTTTGCGCTTTTTGAGGTTGGCGCGCAGGGCGCTGGCCAGCCGGTCGGGAGGGGTTTTGACCATGGGAGATTTGGGGCGGGGCGGCGCTTTCCTTCGCCGATTCCTTAAGTTATAGCAGCGCGGCTTTGGCGGCGGGCGATTTGCCCGGTGTTAAGGACCGGGCTGTAAGGTCCGGCAATACCACAGATGCCGCAGTAGCGTAGTGGTAGCGCAATCCCTTGGTAAGGGATAGGTCGTGAGTTCGATTCTCACCTGCGGCACCAGCTTTCCCAATGATACTGGGAAAAATCCGTTCGCGTTCGTTCTCAAAATTAGAACAAAGCGGAATTTATCGGAAGCAAAAGGAAGCTTTGCACGCCTCGATCCGTGCAAAATCCGTGCACTGCGAGTCGCATAAGTTGGAATCAAAATCAGGGGTGGGTCAGCTCAACCCACCCATCTTGGGGTGCCACGTGTCAGGGTGCTCTCGACATTTGATTTGACGTGCATGTCGCGGCTGCATGGCTATCTCGAACTCAGTTGCTTTTACAAAAGCAATGTCCTTCTTATTGACTCTGGCTGTCATCACCAGTCGCCCCTTAGATCCGGAACGATAGGCAAACCATTCGGCAACATCGCGTTTTATAGTCCAACACACGCCCGCAGCAGCCATCTCCGACGATATTCCTGCACAACCGCGATATACTGTGAACATTTCCGGCAAGCTTTCATAAAATTCTCGGTCCTCGCCCGTGAGAATTCGACGAGGATTCCTATCAGTCGCGTCTTGGAGAAATTCAATCAGATCACTAGCCAAGCCTTGGTAATCCTGAGTGTCAGATTCCGCAGGGTCCGGGAGAAACTCAAACCTTCCTCGTCCTCCGTGCCAATTCCAACGAATTGTGGCGGCGATCAAAATTGGA
Source organism: uncultured Alphaproteobacteria bacterium (assembly GCA_903922545.1). Next base: position 2,221 of record CAIXUE010000218.1, read on the forward strand.
TCGACCTCCCACCGAAGGGAGTTGTAAACCAGAGAGGCAAGCCAGCCTCCCGTATGCGAACTACCAGGAGAAAGTTTCGATGCCAGTTCTTCTAATTCCTCCGCACTCAAGTGGGAATTGTCACAAAATAAGCGAGGGATAAATGATCGCGCCTCTTGTGCCATAACGGCATTATTCTGATGCCCACTCTTTAATAACTTTGAAAACTCCTTTGGCGTTTGAACTGTTCGAGCCGGTGAGCATAGATCGTCCCATTGCTTGTTGCGCCACTTCAGCCACTCATCGAGCTCCTCATAAAGTTGTGCCTCTTCGTCTGATTTGCTCACCTGATCACCTGTAAGCCGACGTATGTGGGTACGTTCTTGCTGCCAGGAATTTACCCAATGTTGATTGCAGGTAGAAGATGCGTCGTCCCAATTTTACAAAATCAGGACCGCCGCCATATACTCTCCATTTATTGAGAGTTGAAGGAGAGAGTTGCAGGAACTCCGCGGCCTTTTGTGAAGATAAGAGGTGACCTGCGCCGTCATCGTATTTCGGTGGCGCTGATTCAGTTTTGTGATTTAGCGATAGGATTGCTGATGCCCCTTCAGTGAAAAGCTGCATGGCTTCCGCCCATAATTTCGCTTCTGCCGTAAGAATGCGTGATCGTTGATCGGCGAGCGCGCCCAGTTGCTCAAGTAAAGTCCATAATTCCAACATTGTAAGCTCCTGTTTATTTCACCTCATGGCATCCCGCCGACGAACCCGCTGGTATCCTCTTTCTTTATCAGCGTCAGTCGCACCCCAACATGGCGACAACCGGGCCTTGGGCAAGCAAGGTTCTTTGCCACCTCATCGAGCTTTACGTCCCGGTGAATGACCTTCAGCAAAAGCTGGATAGGACTTTGCAGCCACATATAAGTGCATCGCATACAGGTGGCCTCAATCACCGTGCTGTCGTCCAAATCCCGCAGCGCCATGTCCTCCAGCCAAGTCACCAGAAGTCCTCCGCTGAAGGGATGCGGTTGTAGGCAATCTTCCCACCCGCGTAACCGCCTGGGGGTGGTGTCCAAGGGCCTATAGTGACCACGCGCTTCCCGAACTTATGGTTGAGCCGGTCAATCGTGTTGGTCAGGACTTCGCACCGCTGGCGGTCCTTGTCATCGTCCAGAAACATATCAAGCTGGCGTTGGTTCGACGCGGTTAGGTCCGATAGAAACACCCCGACGCGGATAATCTTGGCGTTGCGCGCTATCTCGCTACGCGCTTCGTCCCAAAGCGCATCCAGCCCCCGGAGACAGGCTTGGTCGTCCTGCACCCCATGAAGCGAGCGCCCACCAGACCATCCCCCATCTCGAATACTGAGCCACAGCCCTAAATGCCCTGCGTTAAAGCCGTCGCGGCGCATCCGCCTGGCAGCCTTCGTTAGCAGCAGCCGGGAACAACCTCTGGCTTGATCTATCCCGCGCCAATTCGGAGGAAGCACACGGCCATGCCCAAACATACCGCGCGACGTAGGCATGGCATGGAGATCGTAGCCGTGGATCGCGTACCACATGCGCTCGCCATTCACGTTTCCCCATAGCGCCCGCAACTGCTTAGGCTGGGAAGCCCATAAATCGGCCATAGAGGCGATACCGGCGGCTCCCAAGCGCCTTTCCATACTGGGACCAATACCCGGCACATCGGACATGGGGCGCTTCAGAAGGGGCCCTGGCATCGCTTCCGGTGACCAAATGGTGACGCCGTTTGGCTTGTCCACCTTGCAGGCGATTTTCGCCAAGAGCCTGTTAGCCGCGAAGCCAATGGAGCAGGTAATGTAGACGCCAATGTTCTTGGCGATGCGCTGCTTGATCCTATCGGCCAGTGCATGAGGGGCATTAATAGTCGCTGGATCGAGCGAACAGGTCAGTTCGTCAATGGATTTGACCGTCTCAATGGGAATTTCACAGCTAATCTCGTTGAGCAAAGCGGTGTGTGCGCGTCGGTAAAGGTCCGGGCGCTGCATGACCAGCACCAGGTTGGGGCAAATTGCCCGTGCCTCCGGTACTCCCATGATGTTTGTGCAGCCAGCCGCCTTTGCCTCCTTGGAACAAGCAATGATGATCGTGGATTGCGCAGCAGAAGTTTCAAACGGGATGACGCCTACAGGCTTTCCCCTCAGCCGGGGCATGACTTGCTGCATCACGGACGCAAAAAAGCCGTCGAAATCCAGATAGAGTTTTTCAACTGTTTCTGGCTTCCGCATGGTGCCCAATCCTTCGGGCGGCGGACTAGAACAAAAGAAGAACACAAGAGTCAAGCGGCGGCGGACAAATATCGTTCGACCCCGATTTCCGGTAGGTTTTACCCATGTGCAACCTCTACAGCGTCACCAGCAGCCAAGTAGCGATCCGCGAGCTGAGCCGCGCAATACGCGACCTGACTGGCAACCTGGCCCCCCTCCCCGCGGTCTTCCCTGACCAGATGGCTCCCGTAGTGCGCACCGCATCTGACGGAGCGCGCGAGATGGTGATGATGCGATGGGGATTTCAGCCGCCCACGAACCCAGGGGTGGCGCTCGTCACCAACGTTCGCAATACTGCCAGCCATTGGTGGAAGCCCTGGCTTCAGGCTGGACACCGCTGCCTGGTCCCCGTCACTAGCTTTTGCGAATATGATCATCGGTTGAAGCCGCCGGTGCCGACCTGGTTTGCACAGGATGCCGCAAGGTCGCTCTTCTTCTTCGCAGGCATCTGGCGGCCCTGGACAGGGGCGCGCGGGACCAGGGCCGCGCCTGCCGTTGGTCAGCATTTGCTCTTTAGTTTCCTGACTACCGAGCCCAATTCGGTGGTCGCGCCGGTCCATCCCAAGGCCATGCCAGTCCTGCTGCTGACTGAGGTGGAACGGGAATCTTGGCTCATAGGCCCGCTAGAAGCCGCCTTGGCGCTCCAGCAGCCCGCGTCAAATGGTGCTCTGAAGGTTGTGGCTACAGGCCAGAAATTTGACTGAACCGGCCCCTACGTCCCGAACGTCGAATGTTCTCTGAAAATCGGGCTTGAAGCTGGGTTTTCTCGCCTCGACTGAGCGAAACCAATGCAGAACGGACGCCGAACTCGTGAGAACGTAGTCGCACTGAAATCGCACAATTTTGCAGATAGCCTATTGAATCAATTGGCGCTCCCAAGGGTTGTTCCCCAATAGCGGCTGGCCTGCCGGATATTTTGTACC
>CAIXUE010000219.1 GCA_903922545.1 uncultured Alphaproteobacteria bacterium
GCACCTGGCTATCAATGGCGCCAGGCAGGACATACAGGCCCTTGGCCTCGAAGATTTCGGCGGCACTGGCATTGGGAAAGCTGCCAATGGCGGCGATCTTGCCGCCAATGACCCCGATATCAGCGGGGGCAATACCGTTCATGGTGGCGGCGGTGCCGCCCCGGATCAAAAGGTCAAAGCTGTCGCTCATGGGAGGGCGAGTTAGCCCTTCGCCCCCAGCCTTGGCAAGTTTGCAGGGGAGGTTTACTTCCTAAGCCATGGAATCCGCTCATTTACCCGACCGCGCCGTCATCGCCCTGGAGGGGCCCGAGGCGCGGGCTTTCCTGCAAGGCCTGGTCACCAACGACCTGACCGACCTGGCCCCCGGCCATGGGCTTTATGCCGCCCTGCTGAGCCCCCAGGGCAAGATCCTGTTCGATTTCCTGGTGGCCGAAGGCGATGGCGCCGTGCTGCTGGACTGTGAAGCGACCGGGGCCGAGGCGCTGGCCAAAAAGCTGAAACTGTACCGCCTGCGCGCCAAGGTGGAGGTTTCGCCGCGCCCGCAGCTTTCGGTCTATGCCGGGCTGACCGGCAGGCCCGGAGAACGGGCGGTGACATTCGCGGACCCGCGCCTGGCCGCGCTTGGGCCCCGCAGCATTGGCGCGGTGGCGGAAATGCCGGCCAATCTTCCGGGCGCTTCTGTCTATCACGCGGCGCGGCTGGAACTGGGCGTGCCGGAAGGCCATGATTTTGGCCGCGACAAGATTTTCGCGCTGGATGGCGGGCTGGAAGAGTTGAACGCGGTTTCTTACGAAAAAGGTTGTTACATCGGCCAGGAACTGACGGCGCGGATGAAACATCGCGGCACGGCGAGGAAACGCATTTTAACCGTCAGCGCAGACAGCGCCCTGCCCGTCAGCGGCGAATTGAAAGCGGGCGAAACTGTTATCGGCGAAATTCTTTCGGTCTATGGCGCAAAAGCTTTCGTGCTGGTGCGGCTGGACCGGATGGAAGAAAGCAAAGACGCGCTGACGATCGAGAATATTCCCGTCAGCCTGAAAAAACCGGATTGGCTGGGCTGATGGCTGGGCAGGAGAAAAAACGCTGCTGGTGGCCAAGCACGGATGACGCGCTTTATCTTTCCTATCATGACACCGAATGGGGTGTGCCGGAATATGATCCGCGCGCCCTTTACGAAAAGCTTGTGCTGGACGGGTTTCAGGCGGGCCTTTCCTGGATCACCATTTTGCGCAAGCGGGAGAATTTCCGCAAAGCTTTTCACAATTTCGATCCGGAAAAGATAGCCCGTTATGGCAAGCGCGATGTGGAACGGCTTTTGAAGAATGACGGCATCGTCAGAAGCGGCGCCAAGATCGAGGCCGCCATCAAGGGCGCAAAGCTCTGGCTGGAAATTGAGGAAAAAGAACCGGGCGGCTTTGCTGAGCTGATCTGGAAACATGTGGGCGGCAAGCCGCAGATCAATCGATTTAAAGGCAAGGAGCATGTGCCGGCCCAAACCGAAATGAGCGTGGGCCTGGCGAAAGAATTGAAACAGCGCGGCTTTAATTTTTGCGGGCCGGTCATTGTTTACGCCTTTGCCCAGGCCACCGGCATGGTCAATGACCATCTCACCACCTGTTTCCGCCACGCGGATTGCACCAAATTGGCGAAACGGTGAACAAGCCCGTCATCGTCTGGTTCCGGCAGGATCTGCGGCTCGCCGACAATCCGGCCCTGCGCTTTGCCGTCGAAAGCGGAAAGCCGCTGATCTGCCTTTATGTGCTGGACGATGAAACCCCGGGCGGCTGGCGCTGGGGCGGCGCCTCGCGCTGGTGGCTGCATCATTCGCTTACCGCATTGAACAGATCGCTGGAGAACAGGCTGGTGCTGCGGCGGGGCCGCACCGATGCCGTGCTCAAAAGCGTGATCGCGGACAGCGGCGCCGATTATGTGGTGTGGAACCGCTGTTACGAACCTTTTGCGGTGGCGCGCGACACTGCCCTGAAAAAACAGCTTTCTGAATCCGGCATCGCCTCGGAAAGCTTCAACAGCGCGCTGCTGTTCGAACCTTGGGAAGTCAAAACCAAGGATGGCCAGCCCTATCGTGTCTTCACCCCGTTCTGGAACGCATTGCGCGCCCTGCCCGAACCGGGCAAACCCCGCCCCGCGCCAAAAAATCTGCGCTTTCACACCCGCATCGACAGCGAAAAACTGAAAGACTGGAGCTTGCTGCCGGCCAAGCCCAACTGGGCGCGCGGATTTGATTGGGAACCGGGTGAAGCAAACGCGCATGCGGCGCTGGAAGATTTCCTGGATGAAGCCGCCCATTACGACAAGACGCGCGACCTTCCCGCCATTGCCGGCACATCGCGGCTTTCACCGCACCTGCATTGGGGTGAAATTTCTCCCCGCGAGGCCTGGCATGCCCTGCGCGGCCACAAAACAAACGGCGCGCAAACCTTCCTGAAAGAATTGGGCTGGCGGGAATTTTGCGCTCAGCTTCTGTTCCACAATCCCGCTTTGCCCGATACGCCGCTGGATGCGCGCTTCGCGAAATTTCCCTTTCGCAAAGACGCCAGACAGCTTCGCGCCTGGACGCAAGGCCAGACCGGTATCCCCATCGTGGATGCGGGCATGCGCCAGCTGTGGCAGACCGGCTGGATGCACAACCGGGTGCGCATGATCGTGGCCAGCTTTCTGATCAAGCATCAGTTGATCGACTGGCGGGAAGGCGAACGCTGGTTCTGGGACACGCTGGTGGATGCGGACCTGGCCAACAACGCCGCCAACTGGCAATGGGTGGCAGGCTGCGGCGCCGATGCCGCGCCCTTTTTCCGTATTTTCAATCCAGTCCTGCAGGGCGAGAAATTCGACGCCGATGGCAGCTATGTGCGCCGCTTTGTGCCGGAATTGAAAAACATGCCCGCCAAATTCCTTCACCGCCCCTGGGATGCGCCCCAGCCGCCGCCCGATTACCCGGCCCCGATTGTGGATTTGGCTTTGGGCAGAACCCGCGCGCTGGCGGCTTTCAAAGCCTTGAACGCCTGATCCGGCCCCTGTAGGTTTGCCTCATGTCCGACACCATCATCAAACGCGATGTCATCGCCGCCATCGGCAATACGCCGCTGATCCGTCTCAAGCGCGCCAGCGAACTGACCGGCTGCGAAATTTTGGGCAAGGCGGAGTTCCTCAATCCTGGCCAATCGGTCAAGGACCGTGCCGGGCTTTACATCATCAATGACGCCATCGCCCGTGGTGCTTTGCGGCCCGGCGGCACTATTGTCGAAGGCACCGCCGGCAACACCGGCATCGGCCTGTCGGTGGTCGCCAACGCCATGGGCTTTAAAACCGTGATCGTGATCCCCGACACCCAAAGCCAGGAAAAGAAAGACGCACTGCGTCTGCTGGGCGCCGAGCTGATCGAAGTACCGGCGGTGCCCTATCGCGATCCCAACAACTATGTCCGCCTGTCGGGAAGGCTTGCGGAGCAATTGGCGAAAACCGAAAAAAACGGCGCTATCTGGGCCAACCAGTTCGACAATGTCGCCAACCGCAACGCGCATGTCGAAGGCACAGGGCCCGAAATCTGGCAACAAACCGGCGGCAAGGTGGACGGCTTTACCTGTGCTGTTGGCACCGGCGGCACACTGGCCGGCGTCGCCATTGCGCTGAAAAAGTTCAACCCCAAAATCAAAATCGCCGCCGCCGATCCCCTGGGCGCCGCGATCTATAGCTGGATCAAGACCGGCAAGCTGGAAATGCACGGCAGCTCCATAACCGAAGGCATCGGCCAGAGCCGGGTTACCGGCAATCTGGAAGGCGCGCCGATTGATGATGCCTACGAGATTTCCGACGAGGAAGCCCTGCCCCTGATTTTCGATCTTCTGGAGCATGAAGGGTTGTGCATGGGCGGCTCGACGGGGATCAATGTGGCGGGCGCCATTCGCATGGCCAAAGAGATGGGTCCGGGCCACACTATCGTTACGGTGCTATGCGATTACGGCAACCGCTATCAAAGCAAACTGTTCAACCCGGAATTCCTGCGCGCCAAGGGCCTGCCCACGCCATCCTGGCTGACAGCAGCGCGGCCGCATATCAACGTGCCGTTCGAAAAATGAATACTTTGGTATCCACGGACTGGCTGGCGGCGCATCTGAACGATGTGCGGCTGGTGGACGTGTCCTGGTACATGCCCGCCGATAACCGCAACGCCAAAGCCGAATTTGCGGAAGGTCATCTTCCCGGCGCGGTGTTTTATGATCTGGATGCGCTGTCGGACCATTCCACTGATCTGCCGCACATGCTGCCCACCCCCGATAATTTCGCCCGCGATGTTGGCGCGCTGGGCATCGGCGATAATGACATGGCCGTGGTGTATGACGGCGCCGGATTGTTCTCGGCTGCCCGGCTGTGGTGGATGCTGCGCGTCATGGGTCATGAAAAGGTGGCCGTGCTGGATGGCGGCTTGCCGAAATGGAAACAGGAAGGCCGGGCACTGGAAAAAGGCGCCTCGGCGCCCAAGCCGGCACGATTCACGGCGCGGCCCGTTGCCGGGCAGGTGCGCGGTTTCACAGATGTGCAGCACGCGCTGGGGCAAAGTCAGATATTGGACGCGCGCAGCAACAGCCGCTTTACTGCTATGGAAAAGGAGCCACGGGCCGGTTTGCGCTCCGGCCATATGCCCGGCGCGGTGAATATTCATTATCGCAGCGTGCTGAACGCCGACGGCACCCTGAAAAGCGACGACGATTTGCAGAAACTGTTCGCGGAAAAAGGCGTGGATTTGCGCGCGCCCATCATCACCTCCTGCGGTTCGGGCGTGACCGCCGCGATTTTGATGCTGGCACTGGCGCGGCTGGGCGCGATGCAGACTTCGCTTTATGACGGCTCCTGGGCGGAATGGGGCGGCAAGCCTGAAGCGGAAGTGGTGGTTGGATGAGCGCAGCGCGCATTCCCATGACCGTGACCTTCCTGGACCAATCGTCCAAACCGGCAGTCCTGCCGCCGCCGGCGCCGCGCGGACGCCATGCCATCATGCGGGCGGAAAAACCGGCGCCGCATTTCTACCGCTATCTCTACGACACGATCGGCGACAAATATTTCTGGGTGGACCGGCGCAAGATTTCCCATGAGAAGCTGGCCGAGATCATCCACGCGCCCACCAATTGCCTTTATGTTCTGTACACGGAAGGAAATCCCGCCGGCATGGCGGAACTGGACCTCAAACCCGACAACAGCGCCAACATCGCCTATTTCGGCCTGATGCCAGAAGCGATGGGCAAGCATCTGAGTTTTTTCTTCCTCTATCACACCTGCATGAATGCCTGGGCCCATCCCATCAAGCGTCTCACGGTCAACACCTGCACGCTGGATTCGCCCCGCGCCCTGCCGCTCTACCTGCGCATGGGTTTCAATGTTTATGCGCGGGAAGAACGTTTCGTGGAATTGCTGGAAGGCCAGAAGCCCCCGGGTTGACGACGGCTTTGTTGCAAAGGCCGCGCGGCTCAAGCACAGTTCGCTCCACAAGCAAGGGACCAGCATGAGCAGCCATTCCGTGCCCGGCAAGGAACTGACCTGGCGCGGGCTTGCGCTGGGCGTGGCGCTGACCCTGATTTTCACCGCCGCCAATATCTATCTGGGTCTGAAGCTGGGTATCACCTTCGCGACCTCCCTGCCCGCCGCCGTTATTTCGATGGCGTTCCTGGGCCTGTTCTCCGGCTCGAACATTCTGGAAAACAATATCGTGCAGACCGTCTGCTCCTCGGCAGGCGCGATGGCGTCGATTATTTTCGTGCTGCCGGGACTGGTCATTGTCGGTTTCTGGACCGGCTTTCCGTTCTGGACCTGTTTTCTGCTTTCGGTGGCAGGCGGTGTTTTGGGCGTGCTGTTCACCATTCCCCTGCGCCGCGGTCTCGTCACCAATTCCGACCTGCCCTATCCCGAAGGCGTGGCCGGCGCCGAAGTGCTGCGCGCCGGATCCGACGCCCGCGTCAGCAACAATCCCGAAGCGCGCGAAGGATTGATGGCCATCATCCACGGCTCTATCGCATCGGCTGGGCTGGTGCTGGCGGCCTCCATGCGGCTGGCCACCGATGAAATGGATGGTTTTTTCCGATTGGGCGCGGGCACCAGTGCCAGCGGTTACACTTTCTCTTTCTCGCTCGCGCTGCTGGGCGCAGGGCATCTGGTCGGTATTTCGGTGGGCGTGGCCATGGCGCTGGGCATTGCCATCGCCTGGGTGGGCGCGGTGCCCTGGATCACGGCCGAGACACCCATGCATGCCATGGCGCTGGGCGACTTCGTCACCACCGTGTGGCGCACCCAGGTGCGTTTCATCGGCGCGGGCGCCATGTCGGTGGCCGCGATCTGGTCGCTGATCCGCACCATTGGCCCCATCATCACGGGCCTTAAAGAAGTGCTGGCCGAACGCAAGATTGCGCTGGGCGATGGCGACCAGACCGACCGGGATATTTCTTTCAACTGGATGGTGGCGCTGACCGTAGCCGCGACAGTGCTTTCGGCCGTCCTTGTCTGGCATTTTGCCGGTGAAGCAGGGTTAGGCTCTGACGCGCTCGGGCTGGCAGGCGCTTCCATACCCATCATGCTGCTGTTCGGCTTCATCGTGGCGGCGATCTGCGGCTACATGGCGGGACTGATAGGCTCGTCCAACAGTCCCATTTCCGGCGTCGGCATTCTGGCGGTGGTGGGATGTTCGGCCATGCTGATTGTGTTTTTCTCCGGTCGCCCGACCCAGGCCCTGGTAGGCGTGGCGCTGTTCATCACATCGATTCTGTTCGCCGCGGCCTGCAGTTCCAACGATAATCTGCAGGACTTGAAAACTGGTCAACTGGTAGGCAATGCGCCCTGGCGCCAGCAGATAGCGCTGCTGGTGGGCGTGGTGGCCGCATCGCTGGTTATTCCCGGAATTTTGAATCTGCTGGCGCGGGCTTATGGATTTGCCGGCGCCCCCAATCTTCACACCATCACATCGCAACCGCTGTCAGCGCCCCAGGCCAATCTGATCTCTGCCCTCGCCCAGGGCGTGATCGGCGGACAGCTCAACTGGACGCGCATCGAAGAAGGCGCGCTGATCGGCGTCGCCATCGTGGTGCTGGATGAAATCTGCCGTATGCGCGGCTGGCTGCGCATTCCGCCGCTGGCGGCCGGCTTTGGCATTTATCTGCCCATGTCGGTTACGGCGCTGGTGGTTGTGGGCACGGTATTGGGCTGGCTTTACAATCGCCATGTCAAAACCCGGCACGCCGAGCGGCTTGGCGTGCTGGTAGCATCGGGCATGATTGTGGGGGAAAGCCTGTTCGGGGTTTTCAATGCCGGACTGATCGTGGCGTTCAACCGCGACGCGCCACTTGCGGTGGTGCCGGCCAATTTCGCTTATGCCACGCCGGTAGCCGTCATTCTTCTGATCGCGCTGGTTGTCTGGCTTTATGGCTGGCTGCTCAAGCGAGCCCGCACAGCATGAAAAGCGACTTGCTGGGCCATCCGCGCGGCCTTGGCGTCCTGTTCGGCACCGAAATGTGGGAACGCATGTCCTATTACGGCATGCGCGCGCTGTTGATCGGTTATCTGACCAAATATCTGCTGCTGCCGGGCCATGTCGAGCATGTGCTGTTCTATGCCCCAATCAAAAACTTTTACGAAATGCTGGCCGGGCCGCTGGACGTGCAGCCTTTCTCGTCCTTGATCTATGGCACCTATACCGGGCTGATCTATGCCACGCCACTTCTGGGTGGTTGGCTGGCGGACAACTGGCTGGGCCAGCGGTCCACCGCTGTGATCGGCATGGTGCTGATGGCGTTCGGCCATTTCATGATGGCGTCGGAAGCGCTGCTGTTTCCCGCCCTGCTGCTGCTGATTTTCGGCGGTGGGTTGTTCAAAACCAATACCTCGTCGCAAGTCGGGCTACTTTATCCGGCGGGCGACGCGCGGCGCGATGGCGGTTATGCGATCTTCTATATCGGCATCAATCTGGGCTCGTTTCTTGCGCCCTTCATCTGCGGCAC
>CAIXUE010000220.1 GCA_903922545.1 uncultured Alphaproteobacteria bacterium
ATCCCGCCCAGCCCGAGCACAGCGAGAAGGCCACCCTGTTCAAGCTGCTGGATGCCGAGAGCCGCGTCGGCATCAAGCTGACGGAAAGCTATGCCATGTGGCCGGGCTCCTCGGTCAGCGGCTTTTATTACGCCCATCCCGAAAGCCGCTATTTCGGCGTCGGCAAGATCGAGCGCGACCAGGTGGAAGATTATGCCCGGCGCAAGGGCTGGGATATGGCAACCGCCGAACGCTGGCTGGGGCCGTTGCTCAATTATAATCCCCGTACGGTGGACGCCGCGTAATGGCGATCTGGGGCAAGGTCAGCGGCGGGACGGCGGGTCTGCTGGTGGGAGGCCCCATAGGCGCATTGGTCGGCGCGGTTGCCGGCCACTTCATCTTTGACCGCGAGACCGATCCCGGCGTGGTCTTCACCATCGCCATCATCGCGCTGGCCGGCAAAATGGCCAAGGCCGATGGCGTGGTCAGCGAGGAAGAATTCAATATCTTCCTGAAAGTCTTTGCCGTGCCGCCGCAGGAAGAAGCCAATGTGCGGCGGATCTTCAATCTGGCCCGCCAGGATGTGGCTGGCTTTGAAATCTATGCCGGCCAGATCGCCAGGCTGTTCATGGGCAACCCCGCTTTGCTGGAAGACGTGCTGGACGGGCTGTTCGAAATCGCCAAGGCCGATGGCGTGCTGCATCCGGGCGAATCCGCTTTCCTGGAAAAAGTGGCGGAGATTTTCGGTTTCGCGCCCAACGAATTTCGCCGTATCCGCGCCAGTCATTTCGCGCCCGAGCTGACCGACCCTTATGTGATCCTGGGCGTCTCGTATGTCGCGGGAGAAGAGGAAATTCGCCAGACCTATCGCCGTCTGGTGCGCGAGAACCATCCCGACAGTCTGATGGCTCGCGGCGTGCCCGAAGAATTCGTCAAGCTGGCCAATGACAAGCTGGCCGCCATCAACAATGCCTATCAGAAAATCCAGCAGGAACGCGGGCTGAGGCAATAACGCGCTTGTTGATTCTATGCCGGCAGCGCTTCGGCCGGCATTTTTCGGCCAGGAATGACGGCTGTATTTTATCCAGCGGGACGGTGAGCAGGAACTGAACGCCCCCGGGCGCGAAGGTCAGAAGCCCCGTGCCGCCGAACTGGCGTGGAATGCCGCCTTCGATAAGGCGCGTGCCAAAGCTTTTGGCGCCCGGCTCTCTCACGGGCGGACCTCCGCTTTCGACCCAGCGCAGGATCAGGGATTTGCCGGCTTCATCCTGCTCCCAGGACACAGCGACAACGCCGCTTTCTTTGGACAGCGCGCCATACTTGGTCGCGTTGGTGCAAAGTTCATTCAGCAGAAGTGAGAGGGGAAGGATGGACGAAGACACCACTTCCATTTCCTCACCTTGCACGACGATGCGGCCGGCCACGGTGTTGTGCTGTTCAATGGCGCCATGGATGACGGTCGTCAGGCTGGCGGTTTGCCAATCGGCTTTCAGCAACAGGTCATGCGCCTTGGCCATGGCGATCAGGCGCGCGCCAATGGCGGCCTCCGCATCCGCCAGATTGACCGCCGACCGCATGCTTTGGCGCACGACGGCGGTCACCATGGTCAGCATGTTTTTCATGCGGTGGTGAATTTCATCGGTGAGCACGGTCTGGATGCGCGCGGCCACGATCTGGGCTTCCGCGTCGAGCCCGGCCTGTTTCAGCATTTCGGTGAGATAGGCGTTTTGGGCCGTTAGATTGCTGGTCTGCACGGCCACCTCTTTGCGCCCTGTCGGCGGTGGGCCACCATAGCATCTGGACGCCTGCGGTGTGGCTGCGAAATCCGTCAAACGCTACTTACAAAAAATCATTCCATAACAAATGCTTATGGGATTCTGAAGGTGAATTGTACGAAATTGTGCAAAATACTCACTTGAAGTAACTGACGTAAAATGAGTAAAAGGCGGTGTGGTTAAGGGAGATGACCATGCGCTGCTATTTCATGAAAAACGGCCATATCGCCGGCGTCGAGTTTTTGAACGAAACAACCGACGAAGCCCGCATCGCCAAGGCACGCGAATTGTTCACCGCCCGGGCGCAATCGCAATCGGCGGACGGGTTTGAGGTGTGGGACGGTCCGCGTTTCCTCTATCGCTTTCCGGAAGATCCGGGCCGGTAGCGGATCAGGAAATGCTTTTCAGACCACCGGCGGGTTTGTAACTGTTGACGACAATGCCGCTGGGCGTCGTGTCGGTGCTGGTCAGGGTGAAGGAACAACCCGGCGTTCCTTCCGCGAAGAAGCGTTTTCCGGCGCCGACCAGAACCGGATAGACCAGCAGCAGCACTTCATCCGCCAATCCTTCTTCCAGCAGCACGGGCGTCAGGGTCGAACTGCCCCAAAGGATAATGTCTGGGCCAGCTTGCGCCTTGATGCGGCGAATGCCTTCGGCAATGTCCGCGCCAACAGGTTCGACCGGACCCCAGGCCAGAGTCTCCGGCCGGTGCGTCACGACATATTTTGTGGCGCCATTGATGCCGTCCGCCATCGGGCCGGACGGCGCCTTGGGCCAATAGCCGGACCAAATATCGTAAGTGCGCCGGCCCAGCAGCAGGTCGAAGCGCGTGCCATGGCGGGCGAGAAGCTTGTCGCGGCCTTCGGGCGTGCGGTACGGCGCGGTCCAGTCGGCATAGGGAAAATCATCTTCGCCAGAAGACTGGATCACGCCATCGAGCGAGATGTGCTCCATGATATTGAGATTGCGTATCAGGTCTCCGGTCATGTCTCAGTTTTAATTTTTTTGCCTGTTTTCCAAAAATTTAATAGCGATAAGGGCGCTGGCCCCAACTACCCACGCCCCCCAAAAGCCAATATGGGCGAAATAGTCTTCCCGCTCCTGAGCAGGAGTGACGTAGCGAACGACCCCTTTCAAACGCAGCGGCTGCACATAGGGTGCTACAGGATGATCGGGCAAAGCGTGCCATTCGACTGCTACCATTAGACACCACGAAACAATGCCTATGGACCAAGCGATATTGAAAACTGCAGAAAGCAGTTTCTTTGTTGCTATTGCTTTGCGAGGCTGGCGCTTCGAGGCCGCGTCGGTTTGGTTCATCGTCAGACGATATGGCTCTTGTCCGGACAAGGACAGATGACCGTTTCTCTAAAAAAATCATTCTATAACAACGCCTTATATATGAATGATGATTATTTGATGAGTCTCCTTGATATTTGATGAGTTATTGATGATATTCTCCTCAAGCGGTCCAGACGGGCCGCTGTTTCAAAGGAGAAGTAATGAGCAAATTTGGTATCGGTGTGGGCGAGGATTTTCCGCTCGATGAGGGCCGGGAAGATAACTCCCGGCACGGTCATCGCGGCCGCTTCCGCCACCATCATCACCGGCATGGCCATATGCACAGGCACGGCCATCCCCACATGCATCATCACGGGCGCGGTCATCGCCATGGCCTGGTGAACCTGCCGCTGATCGCGGTGGTCGCCACTCTTGCCGCCCTGATCGGCGCCGGTAAAATTCCCGCTATCGCCACCGATGTGATCCTGGCCGTGGCCGGCATTCTGGTGGCATTGTCTATCGCGCTGCACATCTGGGCGCATCGCCGCTTTCATGCCAAAGAGGTGTCCTGATGCGTGGACCTGGACATCATCACCACCGCCGCCGTTTCCGCGATCCCGCTGCGCCCGAAGCTGAGGCCAACGAACGCGGAACAACACGTGTGCAGCTGGAAATGCCGCCCCAGGCGATGGACCGGCTGCAGAAGCTGAAAGACCGCACCGAAGCGGCTTCCTATGCCGAAGTGATCCGCAATGCGCTTCGCCTGTTCGAGGCGCTGGTCGAGGAGCATGAAAAAGGCGCGGAGTTTTCGCTCAAGCGGCCCAGCGGTGAAATCGTGCAGTACAAGATCTTTGTGTGATGCGGACCTGGCAATCGCCCAATCAAGATGAGCGCGGCGTCCCGATCGACATGCTGGTGTTTCATTATACCGGCATGCGATCGGCTGAGGCCGCGCTGGACAGGTTGTGCGATCCGGCGGCCAAAGTGTCGTCGCATTATTTGATCACCGAGGAAGGTGTGGTGCATGCGCTGGTGCCGGAAGAAAAACGCGCCTGGCATGCCGGCCTGTCTTTCTGGGCCGGCACGCGCAACGTCAATGGCTGTTCCATCGGCATTGAGCTGGTCAATCCCGGCCATGAATTCGGTTATCGCGCTTTTCCGGATGCGCAGATCGCGGCTTTGAAAAACCTGTCGCTCGGTATTCTGGCCCGCCATGCCATTCCCGCTTCCCGCGTGTTGGGCCACAGCGATGTGGCCCCGGCGCGCAAGGATGATCCGGGCGAATTGTTTCCCTGGGAAGCGTTGGCGGCAGACGGTATCGGCATCTGGCCGGGCGAGGGCAGGGGCTTTTCGCCCGCCAGCCAGTTGGTCGAATTCGGTTATGATCCGCAAGTCCCGCTGGAAAAAACCATCACCGCATTTCAGCGTCATTTCCGGGCATCGCATCTGACCGGGCAATGGGATGAGGAATGCGGCGCGCTTCTGGCCGGTCTGTTAGGGTCTGGCCTGCTGGCGAAATAGCCATTTGCCGGTCTATAACCGGCCCCATGACCCTGAGCATTGTTCCGGTATCCGAAGACGAACGCGGCCGCGGCGCACTGACCCAGGAAAGCACCCTGGCGGCACTGACCGGCCTGCATGAAGGCGGCGCCACGATTTTGCGCGGCGCCTTTACGCCGGAATTCATCGATCAGCTTTATGCCGAATTCTGCGCCCGTCATGGCGGCCACAATCTGGCGGGCATGTCGGCGCTGGCGCAGGCGCCTTTTCCCAATCCGATTCAAAAAGTGGGCGATGGCCGGTTCGAAATCGCCATGCGCATGTCGGGGCTGTTCGGCCAGCCGGTGCTGTTCGCCAATCCGCTGCTGATGAATTTCCTGCAGCCGCTTTTGGGCCGCGACCTTATGCGTCTGGGCAGCGTCACCGCCGTCGCGTCATTTCCGGGCGCCGAGATGCAGCATATCCACCGCGATCATCAGCAGCTGTTTCATGAGTTTCCGCAGATCGGCCCGGCGCTGCCCATGTATGCGGTGAATGTTTCCATTCCGATGATCGATGTGGACGCCACCACGGGCCCCACGGCCATCTGGCCGGGATCGCACCGCTGGCCCGAGAAGCAGGAAGCCAGCCCGCAAATGGGCATGGTGAGCGTTCCGTTTCAGCGCGGCGACGCCATTCTGATGGATTACCGCACCATGCATACCGGCCTGCCCAACCGCAGCCAGACGGTGCGGCCGATCCTGTATCTGGTCTATACCCGCGAATGGTTTTTCGATGATAACAACCATCGTGGCCGCACGCCGCTGGATATTTCACTGCAACAGCTTCAGCTTCTGCCCGCCGAACTGAACAAGCTGATGATGCGCGCCGCCCAGCAGCAGGTGCGGGTGATCCAGCTGAGCAATTCCTGATAATTGCCTGTTAGGCCTTGATCGCCTAAAGTCGGCCCGTCAGATGGCCGGGTAACCGCGGGCAGCAATGTTCGAGGAAAGTCCGGGCTCCACGGAAAAACGGTGCCGGTTAACGGCCGGCGGGGGCGACCCCAGGGATAGCGCCACAGAAATGACACCGCCTAAGACCCTAAAGGTCCGGCAAGGTTGAAATGGTGCGGTAAGAGCGCACCGCGTCTTTGGCAACAAAGGCGGCATGGCAAGCCCCACCGGGAGCAAGACCAAATAGGGACGGCACGTGATGTTTTCCGCATCGCCGTCCGGGTCGGTCGCGTGAGGCGTCTGGTAACAGGCGTCCCAGAGGAATGGTTACCCCTTTCGCAAGGAAGGACAGAACCCGGCTTACAGGCCATCTGATGCTTTATTTTTCTGAGGGAAACGCGATGCGATCGGGCAAAGGTTTTTGGGCAGTCGCGATTTTGTCTTTGGGCGTGAGTGCCGCGGCCGCCGATCCGGTATCGTTTCATCCCGCCGGCTGCGATTTTGAAATCGCTTTTCCCGCGGCGCCTGCAACCTCTGAAACGAAAACCGATACCGACCGCGGCGACAGCGTCGCCACCGAACATGCCAGCCTGAATGACGGCACAAATTATCTGCGCGCCGAATGCACCCATGTGCCGGCGATGAATTTCTTCGACGAAGGCATTCTTCTCAACAACATGAAAGACCTGTCCATCGTCTATAAGCTGGATCATGTGCTGACCAGCATCGATCACAATGATGTGTCGGGTCCCATCGGTGTGCTGCACGGGCAGGGCAAGCTTGCCGGCAAGGATGTCACAATTGAAATTCGCCGCTTCACCGGAAAAGCCAGTATTTTCGATGTCTGGATTGCTTCGGCGCCCGGCGGTTTTCCCACGCAGAACGAGACGGATTTCCTCAAGACCATCAAGGTCGAAGGCAAACCCGTTCCCTGAAGCCGTTCTGCGGCGCCGCTTCGGCCCGGGCGGTGCGGGCCTCTCATACGAATCATCCGATCCTTCGCTGGCGGGTCGGCAGGCTGCTATACAACTTATACGGGCATTACTTCTCTTTATGAATCAGGACGGGAGGCCGTCTTAAGCTTTCGTTTACCCAGATCACCACACTCTTTCGATGTTTTGTATTTGTTCTCATGGCCGCTACCGGTAGCGCTTGTGGGGGCATCGATAACTAGCCAAGCACCTCAAATTACTTGGCTTTTCGGTTGACGGAAAAAGCCATCCCATGGTATCCCATGCTGTCCCACGGGCCTGTATCTAAAGCCCGCCGGCGACGGCCGATTGACCGGCTGTCCGGGTTCTGGGGCGAGGGGGATATCAGGCGCCATGACCGGGTTGGTCCAGCCGTTCATTTCGACGGTTATCGGCTCGCTCGACAGCAAGGGGCGGGTCTGCATTCCCGCAACCTATCGCCACATCCTGGCCTCGCAGAACACCGCGGGTGTTTATGTCTGCCCCAGTTTTTCCGAACCCGCTCTCGAGGCGTTCGGCCAGACTTTGCTGGAAAGCGTTTCGGCGCGGCTGGCCGATCAGGACCCGTTTTTTTCGCCGGCCCATGACGACCAGGCGACCGCGATCATCGCGCGCACCCAGTTGCTGGTGGCCGATGAACAGGGCCGCGTGCGTTTGCCCGATGCCTTGATCGCGCACGCCAAGCTGAAAGACCGCGTCGCGTTCGTCGGCAAGTCGGCGAAATTCCAGATCTGGGATTGGGATACCTACGGCCCGGTGGAAGCCGAAGCCGTGGCGCGCATGAAGGCGCGGCTGGAACGGGTACGGGGAGAAAATTCCTGATGGGCCACCTTCCGGTCATGCTTTCGGAAGTGATTGCCGCCTTGGCGCCGCGTGACGGCGCCCATTACATCGACGGCACATTCGGCGGCGGCGGTTACAGCCAGGCGATTTTGGAAGCCGCCGATTGCAGCGTCTTGGGCATTGACCGCGATCCCGATGCGATAGCGCGGGGCGAAGCGCTGGTGCAGCGTTTCAAGGGCCGGCTGACTTTGGTGCAAGGCGAATTCTCACGCATGGATGTGCTGGCCGGGCCCAGCGACGGCATTGTGCTGGATCTGGGCGTTTCGTCATTTCAGTTCGACAC
This sequence comes from uncultured Alphaproteobacteria bacterium, assembly GCA_903922545.1. The sequence goes on from CAIXUE010000220.1 coordinate 7,565, forward strand.
GCCGGCGCGCGGATTTTCCTTTCGCGAAGACGGTCCGCTTGACATGCGCATGAGCCTGTCGGGCATCTCGGCGGCGGATTTTCTCAACAGCGCCGATCACAGCACACTGGCGTCCGTGATCGCCCGGCTGGGCGAAGAAAAAAACGCCCGCCGTATCGCCACGGCCATCATCGCAGCGCGTCCGCTTTCGACCACCGCGCAGCTGGCGAACATTGTGGTTGAGGCGCAAGGCCCCGCCGCGCTGCGCCATGCCATTCATCCCGCCACCCGCACCTTCCAGGCCCTGCGCATTCATGTGAATGACGAATTGGGTGAGTTGGAGCGCGGGTTGGATGCGGCGCTTTCCATTCTGAAGCCGGCCGGCCGGCTGGCGGCGGTGTCGTTCCACAGTCTGGAAGACCGCATCGTCAAGCAGTTCTTCATTCGCCATGGCGGCACGGCGCCCCACGCCTCGCGCCATCTGCCCGCGCCTTCGCGCGTGGCGCCCGCCTTGCGGGTCATCACATCCCGTCCGCAAACGCCCGGTGAGGCGGAGATTGCGGCCAATCCCCGTTCCCGCTCCGCCAAGCTGCGCGTGGCGGAACGTCTGGCGGCATAGGAGGCGACATGATCCGCGTGCTCAATTTTTTCTGTGTGGCGGCGATGGGCCTGGTGATCCTGGCGCTCTATCACGTTTCGGAATCCACCCGCGTGGCGCGGGTGCAGCTCAGCCAGGTTGGCCATCAGATCGATGACACCAAAAGCCAGATCAGCGTGCTGCAGACCGAATGGGAGCGTGTCGCCGGTCCCGGCCATGTTGAGGAGTTGGCGGAACGCCAAGGCATGACGGATGCGACGTCAGTCCGGCTGTCGTCTTTTGATGCGCTGCCGCGCCGCGGCGAACAGGCGCCTCTGGACAATACGCCGCTGCGCGACGCCAATGCCGTGGTGCCGGCGCCTTCTTCCCCGCCACCTGCTTCCGCTTCGGGAATGTGAGGATATGGGCGAGATCCAGCGGCGCATCATTATAGGAGCGGCTTTCTGCATCGCCGCTTTCGCGCTGGTGGGTCTGCGTCTGGTGGATGTGACGGTGCTGCGCAGCGCGGGGCCCGCCGGTTTTTCGGATCATGCTGTCATCGCCCGCGCCGATCTGACCGATCGCAATGGCGAACTTCTGGCGCGCGACCTGCCGGTCAAGGATCTTTATGCGCGTCCCCATGTGTTCTGGGACAAGGGGCAGGCGGTGCATGATCTGGCCATAGCCACCGGCGCCGAGGAAAGCCGCCTGCAGGCCGGTTTCGACAATGCCAAGCATCCTTACGTTCTGGTGGCGCGGCAGCTGACGCCCGACCAGCAGGACAAGGTGATGCATCTGGGCCTGCCGGGTCTTGAGTTCGAACCCAGCGCGCGGCGCTATTATCCCGACGGCCGCGAAGCGGCGCAGCTTCTGGGCGTGACCGACGCCGATAACAATGGCGTGTCGGGCCTTGAGCTGGGATTGCAGAACCAGATTCACGCCCATGCCGGCGACAAGGTGGCCACTTCCATCGACATGCGGGTGCAATATATTCTGGCGCACGAAACCGAAGCGGCGCGCGAAACCTTTGGCGCCAAGGCGGCCGGCGGCATCGTGATGGATGTGAAGACCGGCGAAATTCTGGCGATGATCTCGGTGCCGGATTTTGATCCCAACCAGCGCAAGTTGGGCGACGGCGATTCCACCCGCAATGTGATGGCCCAGGACGTTTACGAGCTGGGCTCGGTGTTCAAGATTTTCTCATTTGCGCTGGCGTTCGAGGATCACACGCTCAAAAGCCTGGATGAGGTCTTTCCCATCGGCCAGGGCCTGAAGATCGGCAAATTCACCATTCATGAAGCCGAGCATATGCCCGCCACCCTGGCGGCGCGCGACATCCTGGCGCAATCCTCCAATATCGGCACCGCGCAGATCGCCATGCGCTCGGGCGGCGTGCGCCAGCGCGCCTTCCTAGACAATCTGGGCCTGCTGCGGCCCGTCGCAACCGATCTGCCGGAAACCGCCCATCCGCTTTATCCCCGCAACTGGGGCACCATTGAAACCGCCACGGTGGGTTTCGGCCAGGGCATCTCCGTCAGCCCGCTCAGCTTTATCGCCGCCGCCGCCACTGTGGTGAATGGCGGCCGCCAGATCACGCCCACATTCATCAAGCAGGCTGCCGGCATCGACAATCGTGGCGCGCAGCTGATCAAGCCGGAAACCAGCGATCAGATGCGCGATCTTCTGCGCTATGTCGTCACCAACGGCACTGGCAAGAAAGCCGATATTCCCGGTTATGACGTGGGCGGCAAAACCGGTTCGGCCCAGGTGCCGGGTCCGGGCGGGCGCTATATCCCGCACGCCCTGCGCACATCCTTCTTCGCGGCGTTTCCCATCGAAAATCCCCGCTATGTCGTGTTCGTGCTGATGGATCAGCCGCATGGCACCAAGGAAACCGGTGGTTTTGCGCTCGCCGCCTATACCGCCGTGCCGGCAGCGGCCAAGGTTATTTCCCGCATCGCGCCTTTGCTGGGCGTTCCCAATACCGCGCCGCCAGTCACCCTGGCGCGCGGAAATTCATAATGGCGCCCCAATCTTTCGGGATTGTGGCAGCCAAGAAAGACAAAAACGCCATGGTGGCGGCACGGAATTTTACCAGCCTGACCAGCGACAGCCGCAAGGTGACGCCGGGCGGATTGTTCGCCGCGCTTTCCGGCAGCAAGACCGATGGCGCACGCTTTGTCGCCGATGCGGTGGCGCGTGGCGCGGCGGTGATTTTGGCCAAGCCGGAATTTTCCGACGAAGCCAAGGCGCTGGGCGTGCAATTCATCGCCGATGAAAATCCGCGCCTGGGCCTGGCCCGCATGGCGGCCGAATTTTATGGCAAACAACCGAACATCGTCGCCGCCGTCACCGGCACCAAAGGAAAATCCTCGGTGGTGGCGTTCCTGCGCGAAATCTGGACGGCGCTGGGCACACCCGCCGCAAGCCTGGGCACCGTGGGTGTGGTCAGCCCCAAAGGCGAGACACCCTTGTCTCACACCACGCCCGATCCGGTGGAAATTCATGCGCTGCTGGCGGATTTGAAAAAAGATGGCGTGGATCATCTGGCGTTGGAAGCGTCGAGCCATGGCCTGCACCAGTTTCGCCTGGATGGGGTGAAAATCGCGGCCGGCGGCTTCACCAACATCACCCGCGACCACATGGATTATCACCCCACCTTTGATCATTACCTGGCCGCCAAGCTGCGGCTGATGGATGAAATCGTCGCGCCCGACGGCGTGGCGGTGATCAATGCTGACGCTGACCATTCGGCCGATTTCATTGCCGCCGCCCATCGGCGCGATTTGCGCCTGATCACCGTGGGCGAAACGGGCGAGACCATCACCTTGACGACGCGCCAGAGCATTGGCGACGCGCAAAAATTGACGGTGAGTTTTGCCGGCAAAAGTCACAACATTCTTTTGCCGCTGGCCGGCGCCTTTCAGGCGTCCAATGCGCTGGTGGCGGCTGGCCTTGCCATCGGGCTGGGCGAAGATGCGGCCCGCGTGTTCGAGGCACTTAATCATCTGAAGGGCGCGCCCGGGCGGATGGAAAAAGTCGCCTTCGCCGCCAGCGGTGCGCCGATCTATGTCGATTACGCTCATACGCCGGATTCGCTGGAAAAAGTTTTGCAGGCGCTGCGGCCTCATACCCAGAACAAACTCTCTGTCGTGTTCGGCTGTGGTGGTGACCGCGACAAGGGAAAACGTCCCCTGATGGGTCAGATTGCCGCCGCGCTGGCCGATCATGTGATTGTCACTGATGACAATCCGCGCAGCGAAAATCCCGCCGCCATCCGTGCCGCCATCCTGGCCGAAGCCAAAGGCGCACGCGAAATCGGCGACCGGCACCAAGCCATTCAAACCGCTATCGCTGCGCTAAAGTCTGGCGATGTTTTGGTGATCGCCGGCAAGGGCCATGAAACAGGCCAATATATTGATGGCCAAACCGTTCCCTTTTCAGATCGCGAAGAAGCCCTTAAAGCCGCCATCGCGGGCGGAGGGCGGCCGGCATGACGCTGTGGACTTCCGCCGATGCTGAAAGCGCCACCCTGGGCAAAGCCAGCCAGCGCTTTGCCGTGAACGGGTTTTCGATTGATACGCGCACGCTCAAGGAAGGCGACCTGTTTGTCGCGCTCAAGGGTGACAATCGCGACGGCCATGATTTTGTCCGCGCCGCGTTCGAGGCCAAGGCTGGCGCGGCGCTGGTTTCGCGAGCGCCAGAGGGCGTCACCGGCCCGCTTCTCACTGTGGCCAGCACCCAGCGCGGATTAGAAGATCTGGCCCGCGCTGCCCGCGCCCGCAGCAATGCCAAAATCATCGCCGTCACCGGCAGCGCCGGCAAAACCACCACCAAGGAAATTTTGCGCCATGCGTTGAACGGCCTGGCGCTCACCCATGTCTCGGCTGCGTCCTACAACAATCATTGGGGCGTGCCTTTGTCGTTGGCCGCCCTGCCGCAGGAAGCCGGCTATGGCGTGTTCGAGATCGGCATGAATCACGCGGGCGAGATCCGCAGTCTGGTCTCCTTCGTGCGGCCCCATGTTGCGCTGATCACCACCGTCGCTCCGGCGCATCTGGAATTTTTCGGCACTTGCGAAGCCATTGCCGACGCCAAGTCGGAAATTTTCGAAGGCCTGATGCCGGGCGGCGCGGCCCTGATCCCGGCCGACAATCCTTATGTGGAGCGTCTGGCGGCCCGCGCGGCGCAGGCCAAAGTTTCCCGCCTGGTGCGCTTCGGCAGCAAAGGCGAAGCCAAACTGATTTCCCACGCCCCCGATGGCGACGGCATGCGGCTGAAAG
>CAIXUE010000221.1 GCA_903922545.1 uncultured Alphaproteobacteria bacterium
GAGACGCTGACGCCAAATCTTTTGTGCAGGTCGGCGGCCACCGCCTCGCGCAGCGGCAAGATGCCGACCGCCGGGGTATAGCCATGATGGCCATCCTTGATCGCCTTGATCGCAGCTTCGACGATATTGTCGGGGGTGCGAAAATCCGGCTGGCCGATGCCAAGGCTGATGATGTCGCGGCCCTTGTCGGCCAGGGCGGAAGCCCGCGCCAGCACCGCGAACGCGTTTTCCTCGCCGATCCGGTCAAAAGCGGCGATGGTCTTCAGCATGACAAGTCCCCGGCTTTTGGTTGCGAGGGGACCCCTATAAAGCCATCTTTGGGCCTAATCAACGAAGCGAACGCCACAGGTTGCTGAAGTCATCCGTCCAGACTTTCAGGGATGGGGAAATGGCCACAGGCGTGGCTCCAGCCAGGGCAGGATCGGTGAAAAAAGCCGGATTTGCGCTGACCAGAACCCAGTCCGAAATATCCTCGGCATTCTTGTCGTTATCGCCCGGATCGGCGATCAGACGGGCGATTTTGCCATCCTGCCGCGCCGCCAAGGCCACAATGGGCGCAAGGTCTATATACAGGTTGGAGACATGCACGGCCAGCACACCACCCGGCTTCAGATGCCGCCAATATTGGGCAAAACCTTCCTGTGTCAGCAGGTGAATGGGTATCGAATCACTGGTGAAAGCATCCACCGCCAGAAAATCGAATTTCTGCGGCGCCTCACGCTCCAGCGACAACCGCGCGTCGCCCAGCACAATGCGCTTTTGCGCGCCGCTGAGAGACAGAAAATGAAACCAGTTGTTGGCGATTCCCGGAACCGCCGGATTGATTTCGTAAAAGACATACGAATCGCCCGGCCGGCTGTAAGCCGCGATGGTTCCTGCCCCCAGCCCGATCACGCCGACCTTGAGCGGCCCTGCCCGGCCAAGTTCCGTCAGCGCAACGCCCAACCCGGAATGGCGGCCATAATAGCTGGTGGGCTGGGCGGCGCGGGCGTCATCCAGAAATTCGCGGCCATGAATAACATTGCCGTTCTGCAGCACCCGCGTTTCGCCCAGATCCCAGACCCGCAAGGCGCCATAGAAATTGCGCTCCAGGAAAATGGCGCTGGCGAAATCGGTCTGCTCTTTTTGAAACAGCCTTCCCGTGTCGAGCAGCCAGGCGATGGAAACCGCTGCCAGAAGCAGCGCCCTGACGGGCGTGGCGGGACTGACCGGATAGCGCCGGAAAATGACCCCAATGACCACCAGCACTGCGGCCGGCAGGATCAGCGCGACATCGATATCGCCCTTGAACAGCAAAGGCGCCAGCACGGCGACAAAAATGCCGCCAGCGGCGCCGCCGGCCGAAATGGTGAGATAGTAAGAACTGAGATGGCGCGGGCTTGGTTTCAGCACCGCCAGCTCGCCATGACAGACCATGCAGCAGACGAAAAATCCCGCCGCGTAAAAAGCCAGCTGCAGGACATAATCATGAATCAGAAACAGGCCCACCAGCAGGTAGATCATCGCCCCGCTGAAAAGCGCGAACCAGGGATACCAGATGAGGCGGTTGTACCAGCGCGGCGAGTCAAAACAGATCACAAAGCTGAGCAGGTAAAGCGCCAGCGGCACCACCCATAACAGGGGAATGGCGGCGACATTGCGCAGGATGTGATTGGTCACCGCCAGAAGAAGCGCCGAGGCCATCATGGGTAGCAAAAACCAGACGAGCCTGTCGCCACGTGGCGGCGGC
>CAIXUE010000222.1 GCA_903922545.1 uncultured Alphaproteobacteria bacterium
GCCGCCGCCACCGCCAAGGTGCGGGTCGCGCCCATGGCGGCGCTGACCACCGGTCTCAAGGGCGAAGTGATGACCGAAATGGGCCTGCTGAAAGAGGCGGGCGCGGTGGCTTTCACCGATGGCGACCGCACGGTCGGCAATGCCCGCGTCATGCGCCGGGCCCTGGCCTATGCCGCCACCTTCGACGCGCTGGTGGTGGGCCATGCCGAAGATCCCGACCTCAGCGAAAACACCGCCATGACCGAAGGCGAATTCGCCACCCGCATGGGCCTGGCTGCCGCGCCCGCTTTGGCAGAAGCCATCATTGTCGAGCGTGACATCCGCCTGGTCGAACTGACCGGTGCCCGCTATCACTTCGGCCAGATCTCCACGCGCGCCGCGCTCGAAGCCATCGCCGCCGCCAAGGCGCGCGGTCTTCCCATCACCTGCGGCGTCTCGGCCCATCACCTGATGCTGAATGAATTGGATGTCGGCTCTTACTACACCTTTCGCAAGGTCAAGCCGCCGCTGCGCGCCGAATCCGACCGCACCGCGATGGTGGAAGGCGTGGCCTCCGGCGTGATTGATGTGATCGTCTCCAGCCATGAGCCGCAGGGCGCCGACACCAAGCGCCAGCCGTTTGGCGCCGCCGCGTTCGGCAGCGTGGGTTTGGAAACGCTGCTGCCCACGGCCCTCAGCCTTTATCACGACGGCCATGTTGGCCTTGTCGATGTTCTGAAATGCCTGACCGCTGCACCGGCCCGCATTCTGGGCCTGAATGCCGGCACCCTGGCCAAGGGCGCGCCTGCCGACCTGGTCCTGCTGGATGAGGCCGAGCCTTTTGTGCTGGACGAGAAAAAGCTGCATTCCCGCGCCCATAACACCGCCTTTGAAGGGCGCAAATTCCAGGGCCGCGCCCGCATGACCTTTGTCGGCGGTGAGAAGGTTTATTCGGCGATAGCTTAAGGTCTTAAACTTTGCCATCCTTGGCGCCATGACAGTGCCCCTGCCCCTTGTCTCCGCACTCATCGCACTCGCCGCCGGTTATTTGCTAGGCACAATTCCATTCGGGCTTTTGTTTACGTATCTGGCGGGCGCGGGCGATGTGCGCAAAATCGGCTCGGGTAATATCGGCGCCACCAATGTGCTGCGCACCGGCAAGAAATGGGCGGCAGCGGCGACGTTGCTTTGCGATGGCGCCAAGGGCGCGGCCGCCGTGCTGCTGGCGCGGCATTTCCTGCCGCCGGGCGCGGAGATTTTCGCCAGCCTCGCCGCTATCCTGGGCCATCTGTTTCCCGTCTGGCTGGGCTTCAAGGGCGGCAAGGGCGTGGCGACTTTTCTGGGCGTGAGCCTGGCGCTGGCCTGGCCGGTGGGTCTTGCCGTCGCCGCGACATGGCTGGCGGCGGCTTTTATCTGGCGCATTTCCTCTTTGTCGGCGCTGATCGCGATCGGCCTGTCGCCGGCCTATTTTTTCTTTATCGGCCCACGCGATTACGCGCCGCTGGCGGTGGTGCTGGCGGTGATGATTTTCTTCATGCACCGCGAAAATATCCGCCGCCTTTTCCAGGGTCAGGAGCC
>CAIXUE010000223.1 GCA_903922545.1 uncultured Alphaproteobacteria bacterium
GAAGCCCCGGTGCTGCTGGCCTATTCGGCCCGCAACCGCTCGGCCTCGTGCCGCATTCCCTTCTCGCCCTCGCCCAACGGCAAGCGCGTTGAGGTTCGCTTCCCCGATCCGGGCGCGAACCCCTACCTCGCTTATGCCGCGCTGCTGATGGCGGGCCTGGATGGCATCGAGAACAAGATTCATCCGGGCGGCCCGATGGACAAAGATCTCTACGCCTTGCCGCCGGACGAATTGGCGAAGGTGCCGCAGGTTTGCGGCTCGCTGCGCGAAGCCCTGGACAATCTCAAGGCCGACAACGCCTTCCTCAAAAAGGGCGGCGTGTTCAGCGAAGACTTCATCGAATCCTATATCGAGCTCAAGATGGAAGAAGTGTATGCGTTCGAGCACACACCGCATCCGGTTGAGTTCAAGATGTATTATTCGGTCTGAGTTTTACCGATACGAATGCGAAAAGGCCGGGCGAAAGCCCGGCCTTTTTTCATTCCGCCGCGACCGTCGCCGCATCCGGCAATTTGGTGGGCAGCACGATGAACGCGCTGCAGCCGGCGCCCTGCTCGCTTTCCAGCCATGCGCGCCCGCCATGCAGTTCCGCCAGGCCGCGCACCAGCGCCAGGCCCAGCCCCGTGCCGCCCGCCTGGCGGTCATAACGATTGTCCACCTGGCTGAAGGGCGTGAAGACATTGGCCAGCTTCTCGGCGGGAATGCCGGGGCCATTGTCGCGCACCATGATCTGGAAGCCGCCGCTTTTGGCGGCGCTGGCGATCACATCGATCTTGCCGCCTTCCGGCGTGAATTTGACCGCATTGGATACCAGGTTGATCAGCATCTGCTTCAGAGCGCGCTCATCGGCATAGAGCGGCGGCGCGCCCTGCTCGACCAGAATGGTCAGGGTCTGGCGTTTCTCGCTGGCCTTGAAGCCGATCAGCTTCAGGGCGATATCAAATGTGCGGCGGGCGTCCAGCGGATGAGGCGAGATTTCCATCCGCCCTGCCTCGATCTTGGCCACGTCCAGAAGATCGTTGATCAGCGACAAAAGATGCGCGCCCGAGGAATGAATATCGGCGGCATAATCCTTGTAGCGCTGGCTGCCCACCGGCCCAAAACATTCCTGGGCGATGATTTCCGAAAAACCCAGAATGGCGTTCAGCGGCGTGCGCAGTTCATGGCTCATATTGGCCAGAAAAGCGGTCTTGGAGGCATTGGCCGCTTCGGCCTCAAAGCGCTTGCGCAAGGCATCGTCGCGGGTTTCTTCCAGTTCGCGCGCCATGTCGCCCACCTGGAAGCGCAGCCGTGAATCATCGTGCATGCGTGTGATAAGCGGGCGGCCGGTGAACCACATCTGCACGCCGAAAAGCGGCACGGTCATGGCGATGGCCAGATCCATGCCATTTTCGCCCAGCCCGAACCGGACAGCCGTCATCACCGAGATCGGCACGATGCCGGCGATGAACATGGTCAGGTTACTGCCGCGCGCCACCACCATGCCCGAGATCACGGCAAAGGCGGCGGCGGCCAGGAACATGTGATTGACGGCATTGCCCGGATCCCACAACAGCCAGGGCATCAGGCCCCAGGAAACCGAAGTGCCGACCTGCGTCAGGCTCAGGCGCAGAAACCAGCGGTTGATTTCGGCGACATTGGTCAGGCCCGCGCTGCGGCGCAGATAGATCGAGGTCAGGCTGGACGAAATCACGACCATCAGCACGACGGCCATCGGCAGATAGAAAACCTTGAGCAGGCTTTGATGTCCGAACAGGCCCAGCGGGCCCGACCCCATCAGCGCCACCAGCAGCGCCCAGAAAGGCGCGGTGAAGCGCGTCGTCTGCACCGAATGCGCGGTGAGATCGAGCTGCGCCTTCAGAACGCGCGTATCGGCGTCCGCCTTCAGGCCTATGATCCGAAAAATATCCTTCAAGACACTTCTGGCCCTGGTCCAGTCCTATTCCGGGAAATTCTAGGGCCGCGCCCCTTAAGGAAGTGCTGCGGACATTTCAGGAACGGCAGGGGAAAAGACCCGCTCTGGCTGGCCGCAAATGCTTGCCGGAACGTAAATAAGTAGGCGCGGGGGCCACCGTCCGGCTAAGTTTTCCCCGGTTTTCAGGCGATTCGCCGCCTTTGGCGGAAAAGACATGGCAAAACGCACCCCTGACCTGTTCGACGGCGGCTCGTCCGACGCCTCCAAGGCCTATACCGCCAAGGACATTGAGGTGCTGGAGGGGCTTGAGCCGGTGCGCCGCCGCCCCGGCATGTATATTGGCGGCACCGACGTCACCGCCCTGCATCATCTGGCTTCCGAAATCCTGGACAATTCCATGGACGAAGCGGTGGCCGGCCATGCCAGCTTCATTGAAGTGCAGCTGTCCAAGAACAATGTGCTGGCCATCCGCGACAATGGCCGCGGCATTCCCATCGACCCGCATCCCAAATTCAAGAACAAGTCGGCGCTGGAAGTCATCATGACCACGCTGCATGCTGGCGGCAAATTCGACGGCAAGGCGTATGAGACATCCGGCGGCCTGCATGGCGTGGGCGCCAGCGTGGTCAATGCCCTTTCGGAATGGATGGATGTGGAAGTGGCGCGCGACAAGCGCGGCTACAAGATGCGGTTTGAACGCGGCCATGCCGTGGGCAAGCTCAAGGAACTTGGCGCGGTCAACCGGCGCGGCACGCTGACCACCTTCAAGCCCGACGCCAAGATTTTTGGCGACGCGGAATTTTCGCCGGGCCGGCTGTACCGCATGGTGCGCAGCAAGGCCTATCTGTTCCGGGGCGTGGAGATACGCTGGTCCTGCGATCCCGCCTTGATCGACGATGCGGCCATTCCCGCCGAGGAAGTTCTGAAATTTCCCGGTGGCCTGCTCGACTTTCTCAAAGGCGAACTGGGCAAGGCCCATACCGTCAACTCACGCGATTTTGCGGGCCGCACCGAGAACAAGGGCAAGGGCGCGGTGGAATGGGCCGTAAGCTGGACGCCGTCCATCGACGCTTTTGTCCGCTCCTATTGCAACACCATTCCCACGCCGCAGGGCGGCACCCATGAGCAGGGCCTGCGCAATGCCCTGACAAAGGCGCTGCGCGACCATGGTGAGCGCACCAACAATCGCAAGACCGCGCTGATCACTGCCGAAGATGTGATGGAAGGCGCCTGCGCCGTGCTGTCGGTCTTTATCCGCGAACCGGAATTTCAGGGCCAGACCAAGGACAAGCTGTCGTCACCCGACGCCCAGAAGCTGGTGGAAAATGTGGTGCGCGATCATTTCGACCATTGGCTGGCCGAAAGCCCGGCCGAAGCGACCAAGCTGCTGGAATTTGTGATCCAGCAGGCCGAAGACCGCCTGCGCAAACGCCAGGAAAAGGAAGTTTCGCGCAAGGCCGCCACCCGCAAACTGCGCCTGCCCGGCAAGCTGGCCGATTGCAGCAACGACGCGGCGGCCGGCACCGAAATCTTCCTGGTGGAAGGCGACAGCGCGGGCGGCAGCGCCAAACAGGCGCGCGACCGCACCACCCAGGCCATTCTTCCGCTGCGCGGAAAAATCCTCAACGTCGCCAGCGCGGGCGCCGGCAAAATGCAGGCCAACCAGGAACTGACCGATCTGGTGCAGGCACTGGGCTGCGGACTGGGCGCCAAATATCAGGAAGGCGATCTGCGCTATGAGCGCGTGATCGTGATGACCGACGCCGATGTCGATGGCGCGCATATCGCATCGCTGCTGCTGACGTTTTTCTATCGCGAAATGCCCGAATTGATCACCGGCGGCCATCTGTTCCTGGCCATGCCGCCGCTCTATCGCCTCTCTCAGGGCGCCAAGACGGTCTATGCCCGCGACGATGCCGACCGCGACCGGCTGCTGAAAAGCGAATTCCGCGCCAACGCCAAGGTGGATATTTCCCGCTTCAAGGGTCTGGGTGAAATGATGCCCCAGCAATTGAAGGAAACCACCATGCGCAAGGGCCATCGCACCCTGATTCAAGTGCAGACGGCCAAGGGCGATGATACCGATGATCTGGTCGAAAAACTGATGGGCAAAAAGGCAGAACTGCGTTTCCAGTTCATTCAGGAAAATGCCGCCTTCGCCAAAGACGTCGATATTTAAAGCGGCGACACCCAACATTTCCGTAATGATGATGCGGAAAACACTCGCCGATTTTTAATTTGTAACATCGCGCTGAAACGCCACCGTACACGCTGGCACGCCATGACGATCACATGGCCATTTCAGCAGATGTTTCATGCGGTTTGCGGCATTTCTTTCCCGGCGTGGGGCGCGCTTTAGCCCCGCATGAACCAGCAGCTTCTGGCAAACCAGGCACTGGCCCTGCAACAGCAGGGCCGCGCGGCGGAAGCCGCGTCGCTTTACGCGCAAATATTGGCCGTCCAGCCCGCCAATCCCCAATTGCTGTTCAATCAGGGGCGTGCGCTCCGGCAGCTGGGCCGCGCTGAAGAAGCGCTGGACTGTTTCGAAAAGGCCCTGGCCATCCGGCCGGATTTTGCGATGGCGCAGATCAACCGCGGCCTGATTTTTCTGCAGCTTGAACGTTACAGCGACGCGCTGGCGAGTTTCGACGCCGCACTGGCGGTGACGCCGCAGGATGTCGGCATATACCTCAATCGCGGCGTCACGCTATCCCTGATGATGCGGCTGGAAGATGCGGTCGCAAGCTATGATGCAGGCTTGCGCCTTCAGCCGGGCCATCCCGCCTTGCTGAACAATCGCGGTCTGGCCCTCTCGCGCCTGGGGCGTCATGAAGAAGCGTTGGCAAATTATGACGCGCTGCTGGCGGCCAATCCCCGCAACTGGGAGGCTCTCAACAATCGCGGCCTCATGCTCGCGTCCCTGGGGCGTTTTGACGAAGCGCTTGCGGCCTATGCCGCGGCGCTGACGGTCAATCCGGGCAATGCCGAAACCCTGAACAATCGCGGCGCCGCGCTGCTGACGCTGGAGCGCTTTGCCGAGGCGCTGGAAAATTTCAACGCCGCGCTTGCGGCCAACCCCGGCTATCTGGGGGCGCTCAGCAATCATGGCCTGGCGCTGGCGCAACTGGGCCGCACAAAGGAAGCGCTGGCGAGTTTTGATGCCGCGCTGGCGCTGGATCCGGACCACATCGCCAGCCTCAGCAACCGCGCAACCCAGCTGCTGCTCCTCAATCGCTTCGCGCAAGCGCGCGCCAGCTATGAAAAAGTCCTTGCGCTCGACCCCGGCAATACAGATGCAATTTGCGGCTTGGCTGAAACCGCCCTGCGCGCCTGCGATTGGCCGCGCACCGCAAAAATCGCGGGCGATCTCAAACCGGCCATCCTGGCGGGCAAGCGCTGCGTTTCGCCTTTTTACCTTCTCGGCTACAGCGACGATGCCGAATTGCAGCGGCACAATGCGGCAAATCATGTCGCAGCCCGCGTGCCGGCCACACGGCAGGCTTTGTGGGATGGCCGCCCTTATCGCAATGGCAAAATCAAAATCGCCTATCTGTCGGCTGATTTTCGCGATCACCCGACAGCCCATCTCATGGCCGGATTGTTCGAGCATCATGACCGCACCCGTTTTGACGTCTCGGCCATTTCCTTCGGCCCGGATGACGGCAGCGCGATGCGCACCCGGCTGACCAACGCTTTTGATCATTTTGTCGATGTGCGCGGCAAAAGTGACCGGGATATCGCGGGTCATCTGGCAGCGAACAGGATCGACATCGCCATCGACCTGGCGGGCCACACCCAGAATGAGCGGCTGGGCATTCTGGCGTTGCGCCCCGCCCCCGTTCAGCTGAGCTATCTGGTTTTTCCCGGCACGATGGGCGCCGATTTCATCGATTATGTCGTCGCCGATGAAATTGTGCTGCCACGCGATCAGCAGCCTTTCTTCCCGGAAAAAATCATTCATCTGCCCCATAGTTACCAGGCCAATGATTCCCGGCGTCCCATCGCGCCATCGGCGCCGACCCGCGCAGAGGCAAGATTGCCGGAACAGGCTTTTGTCTTCTGCTGCTTCAACAACAGCTGGAAAATCACAGCCCCCATCTTCGATATCTGGATGCGGCTTTTGCAGGCGGTTCCGCAAAGCGTGCTGTGGCTGCTCGATACCGGCATCAGCGATCATTTGCGGCAGGAAGCTGTGTTCCGCGGCATGGATCCGCGCCGCCTGGTCTTTGCCGCCCGCACAACGCCGGACCAGCATCTGGCCCGCCACCGTCTTGCCGATCTTTTCCTGGATACGCTGCCCTACAACGCCCACACCACGGCCAGCGACGCACTGTGGGCAGGTTTGCCGGTGGTGACTTCACGTGGAAAAGCTTTTGCCGGCCGGGTGGCGGCCAGTTTGCTGCACGCCACAGGTTTGCCGGAACTGGTGACAGACAATCTGGAAGAATACGAAGCTTTGAGTCTGAAACTTGCCCGTGAGCCGGCGCTGCTGAATTCCATCCGCCTGCGGCTTCAGCAAAACCGCCTCACCTGCCCGCTTTTTGATACGGCCCGCTTCTGCCGCCACATCGAAGCCGCTTATGTGAAGATGCGAGACATCGCTGAACGGGGTGAACCGCCGCAGCCTTTCTCGATTGACGATTAGCGGAACTGCGGACCCGTAACCCAGGCGACGATGGATTTGCGGATTCCGGCGGTGACGGGCGTGACCTGGTGCACCATATAAGACGGAAATCCGATCACAATGCCGCGCTCCTTGGGCGCCATGCGCACCATGTCGCCGGTGAAGAATTGCAGATCCCCGCCCTCATAACGCGCAGGGTCCGTCAATTGCAGGGTCAGGGAAAGTTTGCGCGGCACGGGCGGGCCCACATCCAGATGCCAGCCGAAATGACCGCCCTCGCTGTCGCGATAGACCATGAACTGAATGGCTTCCTGAAAGCCGGTCAGATCAAAACGGTAATTCTTGTTCACGGCCTGGACCACGGCGGCCATGCGTTCATAAAACCAGCGCACCGGCGGCTCGGGCTTCAAGGTTGCAACATCCGTGACGCGCAATTTTTCGTAATGGCTGCGCACGCCATGACCCAACGTCCCCTGATTGAGAAGAAGACTGTCACAATATTGTTCGATGGCATCCAGTTCCGCGTCGGTGAAAGCGCCGAGATGATGATCGAAAACAAGGGTGCTGGTATTGGGTTGGGTGCTGAATGCCGACATGCTGTGATGACAAAAACGGAACGCTGCTGAAAACGGAACGCCGCCAAAGCTGGCGGCGCTTTATGGAATTTTGATGGCGCAAAGGGCAAGCCCCTGCGGCATTTGCAACAAAGCCCGCTGACACTGTAACTTTTGCCCTGCGTTATGGCGCCGGTATCGCAATATCGACCGCCGCCGCCGAAACATCGCCCGTCCCCGACGGCACAGCCCAACCGGGCCTTGCCCGCAGCAGAAAATCCGCATTGGGCGGCAAACCGGAACGCTGCTTCACCAGCAACACGCTTTTTGGCGGCGCGCCCGCAAAATCCAAAATCACGGCGGTGCTGGCGCAATCGGGTGTGGCGCAGTTGATCACCACCCGGCCCGCGCCCGTCTTCACATTCACACCGCCAACGCTGATGCTTCTCATCCCCCC
>CAIXUE010000224.1 GCA_903922545.1 uncultured Alphaproteobacteria bacterium
ACGTGGACGGCGATGCCTGTCCCGTAAAAGCGGAAGTCGAAAAGGTGGCGGCGCGGCATGGCCTCGCCGTCACCATCGTTTCCAATGGGGGCTTGCGCCCCTCGGCCAATCCCATGCTGCGGCATGTGACGGTGGCCGAGGGCGCCGATGCCGCCGATGACTGGATTGTGGAACATATTGCGGCGGGCGATATCGCCATCACCGCCGACATTCCCCTGGCGTCGCGCTGCCTGGAAAAGGGCGCGCGGGTTTTGGGTCCCAACGGCAAGGCTTTTACGGGCGAGGGGATCGGTATGGCGCTTGCCATGCGCGACCTCAGCCGGCATTTGCGGGAATTGACCCCGGGCGGCCAGACCCATCATGCCGGTTTTGCCAAACAGGATCGTTCGCGCTTTTTGGGCGAACTGGAAAATTGCATCCAGACCCTGAAACGCGGAAGATAACGCCATGAACATCGACGATCTCGTGCGCTTTTCCTTCATGCCCGATAATGTTTTCGCCCGTTTGCCGGGTGATTTTTATACAAAGATGCTGCCGGAAAAGGTTGGCGCGTCGCTGCGCCTGATCCACGCCAATGAAAAAGCGGCGGCATTGATCGGGTTAAATCCTGAACTTTTTACTTCACCAAGCTTTGCCGAAACCTTTGCTGGTCACAGGCCCTATCCGCTCGGTGAACCGCTGGCGACGGTTTATTCCGGCCATCAATTCGGCGCCTGGGCCGGACAACTCGGCGATGGCCGGGCCTTGTTGCTGGCTCAGGTGCGAAACGCCTCAGGCGAATTGTGGGATGTGCAACTGAAAGGCGCCGGCAAAACGCCTTATTCGCGCTTCGGCGACGGGCGCGCTGTGATGCGATCCACCATCCGCGAATATCTTTGCAGCGAAGCGATGGCGGCGCTGAACATCCCCACCACAAGGGCGCTGGCGGTCATTGCCACGGGCAAACAGGTTCATCGCGAAAGTGCAGAACCTGGCGCGGTGCTGACCCGGCTGGCGCGCTCGCATATCCGCTTTGGGCATTTCGAGCATTTTCATCACGGCAACCGGCCTGATCTGGTGCGGCTGCTGGCCGATCATGTCATCGGTGAATATATGCCGGAGTTTACGGGCGACCATGCTGCCTGGTTTGGCGAAGTCGTCAAACGCACCGCACACCTGATCGCGGCCTGGCAGTCGGCCGGCTTTGCCCATGGCGTTATGAATACCGACAATATGTCCATCCTGGGTCTGACGCTGGATTATGGCCCGTTCGGTTTTTTGGATGCTTATGATCCCGGTCTGGTCTGCAACCATTCCGATGAGACGGGGCGTTATGCCTTCGACATGCAGCCGGCTATCGCACATTGGAATTTGCGCGCCCTGGCCTTGGCGCTTTCCACGCTGATCCCCACGCCCGCCTTGGTCGCGGCGCTGGATACCTATGAAGCGCTGTTCCGCCAGTGCTATCGCGCGCTGATGCGGGCCAAACTTGGGCTGGCGCGTGACATGGGCCGCGACGACGATCAGTTGATCGCTGAACTTCTGACCCTGATGGCCAAGGCCCGCGCTGATTACACACTGACCTTCCGTGGCTTGCCGGAGCCGGATGAAAGCTGGCCCGTGCTGTTCGGCCCCGAACAGGCGGGCGCCATGTCCTGGGCAGGACGCTACCGCGCCCGGGTGGCGGGCGAGAGCGGCGCGAAAGCCGCCATGGACGCGGTGAACCCCAAATACATTTTGCGCAACTGGGTCGCGGAAACTGCCATCCGCGCCGTGGAAGACCAGGGCGATTGCGGGCCTCTGGACCGAATTCTGAAGCTGCTCCAGAGCCCCTTTGACGGCCATCTTGGCCAGGACAGCTTCGCCCAGCCCCCGGCGCCCGAATATGGCGGCCTTTGCGTATCGTGTTCGTCCTAAGGTCCCGGATTTAAGGGTAAAATTCGGGGTGGCACAGGGCGCGCGCCTCCATTATGGTCCCGCCGCCATGGAACCATTCAAAACCCTCGACGGCGTCGCGGCGCCCCTGAACATGATCAATGTCGACACCGACATGATCATTCCCAAGCAATATCTGAAGACCATTCATCGCACCGGACTGGGCAAGGCCCTGTTCGACGAAATGCGCTTCAACACCGACGGCAGTGAAAAGCCGGATTTCGTCCTCAACAAGCCCGCCTGGCGCAAAGCGCAGATCTTGGTCACGGGCGAGAATTTCGGCTGCGGCTCCAGCCGCGAACATGCGCCCTGGGCGCTCCTGGATTTCGGCATCCGCTGCGTCATCGCGGCCAGCTTTGCCGATATTTTCTATAACAACTGCTTCAAGAACGGCATCCTGCCCATCGTGTTGCCGCAGGCAGAAGTGGACAAGCTGATGGACGATGCCGAGCGCGGCTCCAATGCGCGCCTCAGCATCGATCTGGAGAGCCAGGAAATTCGCGGCCCGGATGGCGGCATGATCAAGTTCGAGGTCGATGCCTTCCGCAAGCAATGCCTGCTTAATGGCTGGGACGATATCGGTCTGACGCTGCGCAGCGAAGACAAGATCTCGGCTTACGAAAAAAATCACAAAGCACAAGCACCCTGGGTTTGACCATGTACAAAATTCTCACGCTTCCTGGTGACGGCATTGGGCCCGAAGTGATGGAAGCGACCCTTCGCGTTCTGGGCTGGTTCGGCAAGAAAGGTTTCCAGTATCAGACTGAGGAAGCCCTGGTCGGCGGCATTGCCTTTGAAAAGCTGGGCCGCTCCGATCCGGATGAGACCATGGCAAAGGCCAAGGCCGCCGATGCCGTGCTGCTGGGCGCGGTGGGCGGACCCCAATGGGATAATCTGCCTTTCCACCAGAAGCCGGAGCGCGGCCTTCTGCGCGCCCGCCAGGATATGCAGGTTTTCGCCAATCTGCGTCCAGCCTTGTGTTTCGATGCCCTGAAAGATGCCTCCACCCTCAAGCCCGAGATTGTGTCGGGCCTGGATATCCTGATCGTCCGTGAATTGATGGGCGGCGTCTATTTCGGCGAGCCGAAGGAAACCACCGATCTTCCCGACGGCCAGAAGCGCGCCGTCGATACCCAGGTCTATACCACCAGCGAAATTGACCGCATCTGCCGCGTGGCGTTCGAACTGGCGCGGGTGCGCGGCAAGAAATTGGCTTCGGCGGAAAAATCCAATGTGATGGTGACCGGCGTGCTCTGGCGCCAGGTGGTGACTGAGGTCGCCAAGGATTACCCTGACGTTCAGCTGACCCATATCCTGGCCGACAATTGCGCCATGCAGCTGGTGCGCAATCCCAAGCAGTTTGACGTTGTGGTCACGGACAATCTGTTCGGCGACGTGCTGTCGGACGAAGCGGCGCAGCTGACCGGTTCGATCGGCATGCTGCCGTCCGCTTCGCTGGGCGCCAAGCGCGCCGACGGCAAGCAATCGGCGCTTTATGAACCCATCCATGGCAGTGCGCCCGACATCGCGGGCAAGGGCCTGGCCAATCCCATCGCCTCCATTCTCTCGCTGGGCATGGCCTTCCGCTATTCCTTCGGCCGCACCGATTTCGCGGATCTGGCGGACAAAGCGGTGGACCGTGTTCTGGCGGAAGGTTTCCGTACTGGCGACATCATGCAGCCGGGCATGAACAAGGTCGGCACCACGGGCATGACCGACGCGATCCTCAAGGCGCTGGACAAAGTGTCCGCCTGATGAGTGCGACCGGCACGACCATTCTTGACCAGCTGCGTGCGCGCGCCCAAAAGCTTTACGCCAGCGGCAATTATACCGAGGCTGCTGTCGCCTATCGCGGCATCATGGAAGTGGTGCCGTCGGATTTCGACGCCCTTCACCATCTGGGCCTGGTGGCGTTCGAACTGGGCCATCTGGAGGAAGCGCGCAAGCTGCTGCAGGGCGCGCTCAATATGCGGCCCGATGACGCCGAAATCTGGCTGCATCATGGCATGACGCTGCAGCGCCAGGGCCGCGCCGATGACGCGGTGGTCAGCTATGAGCATGCGCTCAGCCTCAAGCCCGATTACTCCGAAGCGATGTTCTGTATCGCCCTGACCCAGAAAAACGCCGGCCGTGCGCCCGAGGCGCTGGCCAGTTTTGGCCGCTTCATCGCTATGCGCGGCGATGTCTCCACCGCCTTCCTGCATCGCGGCGATCTTTTGCGTGATACGGGCGATGTTCCCGCCGCGCTGGCCGATTACGAATCCGCGCTGAACCTCAATCCCGAATTTCTCGATGCCTGGATGCATCGCGGCGTGCTTTTGACCGAGCATGGCCGTTCGCAGGAAGCCCTGGCCAGCTATGACCGGGCGTTGGCCGTGGCGCCGCGCCGCGGCGACATCTGGTACAATCGCGGCGTGGCGCTGCAGGATATGGGGCGCGATCCCGAAGCCCTGGAAGCTTATGACCAGTCGCTCAAATTTACCCCGGAATTCGCCGATGCCTGGAACAATCGCGGCGCCTTGCTGCGCAAGGCCGGCAGGATCGAAGATGCCCTGGCCAGTTTCCAGCAGGCGTTGCAATTGCGGCCCGATCTTTTGCAGGGACTGAACAATGCCGGCGCGGCTTTGGCGGCGCTGAACCGCAATGAAGAAGCGCTGCCTTATTGCGACAAGGCCGTGGCCGTGGCGCCGGATCAGGCCGAAGGCTGGTACAATCGCGGCGTGGCGCTGCAAGGCCTTGGCCGCGCCATTGAAGCCACGGCTGCTTACGACCGCGCCATCGAGCTTGATCCCAATGCCGCGGATGCCTGGAGCGCGCGCGGCAATATCCTGCGCGAACAGCGCAAATTCGATGAGGCATTGAGCTGCTATCAGCGCGCCCTTGCCATCAATCCACGCCATGCCGGCGCCCTGGCCAACAGCGGCGCCTGCCTGCAGGAGATGAAGCGTTTCGCCGAGGCGATGCGCGAATTCCGCAAGCTGGAAATGGTGGCGCCGGACCACAAATATCTGTTGGGCGGGCTCGCCATATCCGCCCTGGCGCTGTGCGACTGGGCGGTGCTGGAAGAAATCGGGCCGCGCCTGCGCGCCGGCGCGATGAACGGCGCATCCATCGTGCCGCCTTTCACCATGCTGGGCATCAGCGCCGACCCCGCGCTGCTGCGCGCCACCGCCGAACATTATGCCCGCGATGCCGGCATGGCACCCCCGCTGCCGCGCCCGCAGTTTGCCGCGCATGAGCGTATCCGGCTCGGTTATGTCTCCAGCGACTTTCATGCCCATGCCACCGCGCGGCTGATGAGCGATTTGTTCGAGCGCCATGACCGGGCGCGCTTTGAAGTGATTGCCATTTCCTCCGGGCCTGACGAGACCAGCCCGGTCCGGGCACGCCTGAAGCAGGCCTTTGATCAATTCCATGATGTGCGCGGCCAGAGCCAGGCGCAGATCGCCGGCCTGATGAAAGGCCTGGGGCTGGATATCGCGATAGATCTGAAGGGCTATACCGAAGGCGGCAATCCCGCCTTGTTCAAGGCACGGCCGGCGCCCGTGCAGGTGAATTACCTCGGTTATCCGGGCACCACCGCCATCGATGCCATCGACTATATCATCGGTGACTCGGTGGTGCTGCCGTTCGACCAGCAGGTGTTTTATTCCGAACGCATCGTGCAGTTGCCGCACGCCTATCAGGCCAATGATCCCAAGCGGGCGATTGGCCCCACGCCGTCACGCGCCGAAGCGGGCCTGCCCGAGCAGGGCTTTGTATTTTGCTGTTTCAACAACCACTGGAAAATCACCGCTGCGGTGTTTGATGTCTGGATGCGGCTGCTTGAGGCGGTGCCTGATAGCGTTTTGTGGCTGCTGGAGGACAGCGCCGCCATCAATCTGCGCCGGCAAGCGCAGGCCCGGGGCATCGCGGCGGAACGGGTGATCTTTGCGCCCCGTCTGGCGCATGACGCGCATCTGGGCCGGCTTGGCCTGGCCGATCTGGTGCTGGATACACTGCCCTACAATGCTCACACCACGGCCAGCGATGCGCTCTGGACGGGCGTGCCGATGGTGACCGTGCGCGGCGAGGCTTTTGCCGGGCGCGTGGGTGCAAGCCTGCTCACGGCCATCGGCCTGCCCGAACTGATCGCGGACGATCTGGAAGGCTATGAGAAGCTGGCTTTGTCGCTGGCGACGGACGCCAAAAAGCTGAAAACAGTGAAAGCCAGGCTGGAAAAGAACCGGCTTTCCACGCCGCTGTTCGATGCCGAAGCTTTTTGCCGGCATATCGAAGCCGCTTTTATTGCCATGGTGGATGCGGCACGGCGCGGCGAAGCGCCGAAATCTTTCGCCGTTCCTGAATAATCTCGGTTCTGGCTTTACGCTCATAAAGCGTAAAGGCTTTAACAAAAAGCTTTATTGCCGCTGCTATTCGGTTCGCTACTGGAGCTTTTCATACACGCCTCATGGGCTTCTTGCTCCCCTTACCAGCATCATTTTGACGGGTATACCGAATGCTTTCTATAATGCCCTGTCCCCAAAATATTCCCTGACCAATGAAAAAACCTGGTGCCTTATTCCTCGTCAGATCGGTTGCCGTATTGTTGCTTCAGATCGGCTGCATTTGGCCGGCGCGCGCTCAGACGCCCGCTGCATGTGGTCCGTTGCAAATTGTCAATACCATTCAGATGACTCGCGCGCCGGATGGATCGCGGGATTTCGTCCCCATCCTTTTTGAGGCTGGCTGGAAAAATTTCCTTTTCGATACTGGCGGCGCGCGCACGGCAATAACATTCGCGGCGGCTCAGGATATGAAGCTGCCGCTATCTGACAGCACTACTGTCCTAATGGACTTTACTGGTCACTCTCTTGCCAAGATGGCCCGTATTAATGAATTCGTATTAGGCCACCTCAAAAGCGACACAGCCTATTTTCCCGTCCTCCCTGGTGAGTCAGACATGGGTGAGGGCATTTTCGCGCTCGATTATTTATTGAAGTATGATGCAGACGTTGATTTCGGCACCGATAAGCTGAATTTCTTTTCTCAGAACCATTGCGCCGGTCGCGTGGTCTATTGGCAATCACCAGCCGTGGCAGTTCTCCCCATGACAGTCGACAGCGACTTTCACATCTTGGTACCCGTGGTGATTGACGGGCAGCAGTTTGATGCGCTGATTGATTCCGGCGCTACGATCACAACCCTCCGCAGTGATGTCGCTGAAAGCAAACTTCATCTTACCTTGGGCGATTCCGATACGCCCAAGTCGGGCACGCTATCTGGTCCTTCCGCGGCCACCACATACCGGCATGTTTTCAAGAGTCTTACCTTTTGTGATGTCGCAGTCACAAATCCTCGCGTGACGATAATTGCGCAGGAGCGAGGTACCGTCGATGATCGCATGGGCGTTCATCCTGGGCCTCTTACTGGGCCGATAGCAGTTATCGGTATGGATGTCCTGCGCAAGCTGCACATCTATATGGCGTTCAAGGAGAGTAAACTTTACATCTCCGCGGCATCAGAGCACCCGCAATCGGGAACTACTCATTAAAAGCTTATTTCCGGTCCGACCAGCGGGCTGCGGAACGCTCAGCAGAATAGATAGCGGTTCAATCCGTCTGATCGACCTGGGCGCAGGCCAGCGCCGTCATATTGACGATGCCGCGGGCGGTGACCGACTGCACCAGCACATGGATGGGCTTGGACATGCCAAGCAGCATGGGCCCGACCAGAAGCGCCTCTGTCGCCGCCGACAAAAGCGTCAGCGCGATATTGGCGGCATCCAGGGTCGGCATGATCAAAAGATTGGCTGAACCTGTCAGCGGGCTTGAAGACACCAGCCGCCCGCGCAGCGCCTCGGACAGCGCCGCATCGGCATGCATTTCGCCGTCCACTTCCAGATCCGGCGCCTGGGCATGAATCAGGTGCAGCGCCTCGCGCATCTTGCGGGCCGATGGCGCGGCGGAAGCGCCGAAGGTGGAATGCGAAAGCAGCGCCGCCTTGGGCGTCAGGCCGAAGCGCTGAACCGTCCGTGCCGCCAGCACAGTCATTTCCGCGATCTGCTCGGCGGTGGGATCGACATGCAGATGGGTGTCGCAAAAGAACAGCACGCCGTTGGGCAGGATCAGGCTGGAAAGCGAATAGGTGCGGCTTGCTCCGGCATGGGGAATAAGCGGCGCGATCTGCTTGTATTGGCGCAGCCAGTCGCCCACGCCGCCGCACAGCGCCGCATCGGCATGGCCGGCTTCCAGCAGAATGGCGGCGGCGATGGCTCTGCGGGTGCTCAGCCAGCGTGTCGCGGCATCGGGGGTGACCCCACGCCGTTCCACGATCTGCTGATAGCGCGTGCGCAGCGGCGCGAAAATCTCTTCATCGTCTTCCGGGTCAAGAATCTGGACTTGTTTTGAAAAATCCAGCCTCAGCCCCAGGGCGGCCGCTTTTTGCTGAATGATGGCGCGGCGCCCCACCAGAATGGGCCTGGCCAGGCCTTCGTCCAGCACGGTCTGCACCCCGCGCAGGATGCGTTCTTCCTCGCCTTCAGCATAGACCACGCGCTTGAGCGCGCGCCGGGCGATTTCGAACACCGGCCGCATCAACTGGCCAGAGCGGTAAACGAATTTTTCCAGCTCGCGGCCATAGGCGTCGAAATCGGTGATCGGCCGGCGCGCCACGCCGGATTCCATCGCTGCCCGCGCCACAGCCGGCGCGATATGCAGGATCAGGCGTGGATCGAACGGCTTGGGAATAATGTATTCCGGCCCAAAGCCGGTCATGTCGCCGCCATAGGCCTGGGCCACTTCATCGCTGCCCTCGGCACGGGCCAGATCGGCGATGGCCAGCGCGGCGGCCACCTTCATCGGTTCATTGATGGTGGTGGCGTCCACGTCCAGGGCGCCCCGAAACACAAAGGGAAAGCACAAGACATTGTTGACCTGGTTGACATAGTCCGACCGGCCGGTAGCGATGATAGCGTCCGGCCGCGCCTCTTTGGCGATTTCCGGCAGGATTTCCGGGTCGGGATTTGCCAGCGCCAAAATCAGCGGCTTGTCCGCCATCTGCGGCAGCCATTCTTTTTTCAGCACATTGGGCGCGCTAAGGCCCAGGAAGACATCGGCCCCCGCCAGCACTTCGCCCAGGGTACGGGCGTCAGTCTTGCGGGCATAGCGCGCCATATTGGCCGGCATGTCCTTGTCACGCCCGGCATGCACCACGCCTTTGATGTCGGTGAGGGTGATGTTGTCCACCGGCAGGCCCATCGCCACCAGCAGATCCACGCAGGCCAGCGCCGCGGCGCCGGCGCCAGACGTCACCAGCTTCACTTCGGAAAGTTTCTTGCCCTGCAACACCAATCCGTTCTGGATCGCGGCGGCGCAGACAATGGCGGTGCCATGCTGGTCGTCATGAAAGACCGGAATTTTCATCCGCTCGCGCAGGCGCTTTTCAATCTCGAAACATTCCGGCGCCTTGATGTCTTCCAGATTGATGCCGCCAAAGGTGGGCTCCAGCGCCGCCACCACATCGCAGAATTTGTCGATTTCGTTGGCATCGACTTCCAGGTCGAACACATCAATGCCGGCGAATTTCTTGAAGAGGACGGCCTTGCCTTCCATCACGGGTTTGGCGGCGAGGGGGCCGATATTGCCTAGGCCCAGCACGGCGGTGCCGTTGGTGATCACCGCCACCAGGTTGGCGCGCGCCGTCAGGTCACGGGCGCTGCCAGGGTCGGCGACAATGGCGTCGCAGGCGGCGGCAACACCGGGGGAATAGGCCAGCGCCAGGTCGCGCTGGGTGGCCATACGCTTGGTCGGCTGGATCGCCAATTTTCCCGGGCGGGGAAGGCGGTGATATTCCAGGGCCGCCTTGCGGAAATTTTCTTCCATTTGTGATTCCTGAGGGGCTGAAGCTACTCGTCTCATTGATCCGGACCGAGCGCAAGATGTGGCGATTTGGTGGCGCAAAAGGGCAGAAAACCGCCCCATCCGGGCCCTTTGTCCAGGTCCTAAGACGCTTGCGAAACAAAGCGACAATGAAAATCCCGATAGCCGGGAACGCCCATCCCTAAAGCGGCTTATTGGATCAGGCGCATTTGAAGTTCCCGGCCATCGTGGCCGGGCCGCATTGACACATATTTCCGGCGATGTGGCCGGGCATTCATTGGTGGGTTGGAATGGCCAGTATCAGCGATTTTTCTCCCAGCGCGACGCGAGCCACCAAGAAGGTAAAAAAGCGCGCCGCCGGTCTTACCCGTCGCACCAAATGGATTTTGGCCGGGCTGGCCGCCATCGCACTGATCGCGCTTGTCTGGCATATCGTGGCCTCGCTGCTGGCGGGCCAAAAAAAGCCGGCGCCGCCGCCTCCGGTGCATGTCGCCCAGGCCTGGCGCGCCAATGTGACAGTGGTCAACCACACCATCGCCACGGTGGTCTCGCCAGCAACGGTGCAGGTCAACGCCCAGGTGACTGGCAAGTTGCTACAGGCCTATTTCCAGGAAGGCCAGATGGTGAAGAAAGGTGATCCGCTTTTCCTGATCGATCCCGCCCCTTACCAGAATGCCCTGGAACAGGCGCGTGGCCTGCTCGCCAAAGACCAGGCCACGGCGCAGAGCGATATCAATGATCAGGAACGCTACACAAAGCTGTACGCCCTCAACGCCACGTCGCAACAGATGCGCGACCAGGCGGTGGCGGCGGCAAAAGGCGCGGTGGCGCAGGTCAACACCGATCAGGCGGCGGTGAATATCGCCGCCGAAAATCTGGGTTACACCAAGATCGTTTCGCCAATCGACGGCAAGACCGGCCCCATCGTCATCCAGCCGGGTAATTTGATCACGGTGGCGGGCTCCTCGCTTGTCACCATCACCCAGATCCAGCCGATCAAGCTGTCCTTCTTCATGCCCCAGGACCAGCTCACCCAGATCCAGAACCAGATGGCCGCCGGCAAGCTCAACGCCATCGTGCCGATGCCCGATGCGCCGGGCGGCAATGAAACCGCGCCGGTGGATTTCGTCAGCAATATCGTCGGCTCTTCCACCGGCACCATCGAATTGCGCGCAACCTTCGCCAATGAGAATGAACGGCTGGTGCCGGGCCAAAGCATCAATGTCGGCGTCACCATGAACCAGATTCAGGGCGCCACGGTGGTGCCCCGCGACGCGGTGAATCTGGGTGAAGATTCCAGCTTTGTTTATGTGGTGTCACAGGCAAAACCCAAAGACGGACAGAAGACCACCGACAAGAAGGGTGATGCGCCGCAATTCATCGCCACGTCCAAGACGGTCAAGGTGCTGAATGATGACGGCGCCAATGACGCCATCCAGGGCGATATCAAGCCAGGCGATACGGTGATCATTGACGGGCAGCTACGCGTCACCTCGGGCAGCCCGGTGGCGATCCAGAAAAATCCGGCGCCACAAACGCCTGCCGCTGTATCACCGGCACCATGAATATCTCGCGCATCTTTATTGAGCGGCCCGTCTTCACCACCCTGGTGATGGTCGCGCTGGTGATTTTCGGGGTGTTTGGCTATTCCACCCTGCCGGTCAGCGAATTGCCGGCGGTGGATTTCCCCACCATCACGGTTTCGGCCAGCCTGCCGGGCGCGGATCCCGAGACTGTGGCCTCGGCCGTGGCGACGCCGCTGGAGAACCAGTTCTCCACCATTCCCGGGGTCAGTTCCATGACCTCATCCAGCAGTTCGGGCAAAACCTCCATCACCATTCAGTTCGACCTGGACCGCGATATCGACGGTGCGGCGGAAGATGTGCAGGCGGCAATTCAGGCCGCTTCGCGCCAATTGCCGGTAAATATTCCCAGCCCCCCAACTCTGCGCAAGGTCAACCCGGCGGACGCGCCTATCCTGTTCATCGCCCTGCAATCGGATTCCATGCCGCTTTATACGCTGGACCAGTATGCGGAAAACCGTTTGTCGCGGCAGATTTCGACGCTCACGGGCGTGGCCCAGGTGAGTGTGTTCGGCGCCGCGGCCTATGCCGTGCGCCTGCAGATGGATCCCACCGCGCTGGCGGCGCGCAATATCGGTATCGACCAGGTGGCCAGCGCCGTGCAGCAGGCCAATGTGAATATCGCCACCGGCACGCTCAATGGCCCAACCCAGGCGACGCAGGTGCATGTCAACGGCCAGCTCACCACGGCGGCGCAATGGGCGCACCAGATCATCGCCTGGCGCAACGGCGCGCCGGTACGAATTTCCGATGTCGGCCAGGCGGTGGACAGTTACCAGAACAATCTGGCCGCCACCTGGTACAACGGCAAGCGCGCCATCGTGCTGTCCATCCAGCGCCAGCCGGGCTCCAACACCATCCAGATCGTCAATGCGATCAATGCGGTGATACCGCGCTTTGTGCAGACCCTCCCCAGTTCGGCGCATCTGACGATTGTGTATGACCGCAGCCAGTCCATCCGCGCTTCCGTCTCCGATGTGCAGACCACGTTGATTATTGCCGCCGTTCTGGTGGTGATGGTGATCTTCCTGTTCCTGCGCACTTTCTCGGCCACCATCATCGCCTCGCTGGCGCTTCCCATCGCGGTGATCGGCACCTTCGCCGGCATGGCGTTCCTGGGCTACAGCCTGGACAATCTGTCCCTGATGGCGCTGACGCTGTCGGTGGGCTTTGTGGTCGATGACGCCATTGTGATGCTGGAAAATATCGTCCGGCATGTGGAAGAGGGGGAAGAGCCGCGCGAGGCTGCTTTCAACGGCTCCCAGGAAATCGCCTTCACCATCCTGTCCATGACCGTATCGCTGGCGGCGGTGTTCATCCCGGTGGTGTTCATGGGCGGCATTGTCGGGCGGCTGCTGCACGAATTCGCTGTCACCATTGTGATAGCGATCGTGATTTCCGGCCTGGTGTCAGTGACGCTGACGCCCATGCTGTGCAGCCGCTTTATCCGCGGCAAGGAAGATCACAGCGGCAAATTCTATCGTTGGACCGAAGACACCTTCAACCGGGTGCAGAAAGGCTATGAAAACACGCTGCGCTGGGCGATGCGCCACGACCGCATCATTCTGGGTGTTTTCGCCCTCAGCCTGCTCACCACCATATTCATGTTTTATATCAGCCAGGAGGATTTCATCCCCTCCGAGGATACCGGCCAGATCAACGTCAATCTGGAGGCGGCGGATCGCACTTCTTTCGCGCAGATGACCAAATATACCGAGGCGCTGGCGGCTATCATAGCCAAGGATCCCAATGTGGAGGGCGTGGAATCCTCGGTCGGCTCCGGCGGCGCCAGTTCGGGCACCAACACCGGCTCTATGCTCCTCAAACTCAAGCCCACAGGCGACCGTAGCCTGACCGCCGACGAAGTGATTCAGGAATTGCGCCCCAAGCTGGCGCGGGTCAGCGGCGTCAATGCCTATATGCAGAACCCGCCCGCCATTCGTGTCGGCGGCCAGCAATCCAAATCCACCTATCAATATACCCTGCAGGATACCGACCAGGACGAACTGCACACCGACGCCAACAAGCTGACGGCAGCGCTGACCCATGCGCCGGGCTTTGCCGATGTCACCAGCGACATGAATTTCAATTCACCTTCTGTGAATGTGGGGATAGACCGCGATCAGGCCGCCTCGCGCGGCGTTTCCATCTCGTCCATCGAAACCGCGCTGGGCGCCAGCTTTGGCGGCGAACAGGTTTCCACCATCTATGCCAGCGACGCGGAATATTGGGTGATGCTGGAATTGCTGCCGCAATACCAGACCGATATCAACGATATTGGCCAGCTTTACATTTCATCCAACGGCGCGGGCGGATCGACAGCGTCCAGCGGTGGCATCAATCCCAATGGCGCCACCTCGTCTTCCACCACCGGCGCTACCAATACCGTGACGCCGCTGGTGCCGCTTTCGGCGGTCACGCAGATGACGCCCGGCACCATGCCCTTGGCGGTCAACCATCTGGGCCAGCTTCCGGCGGTGACGATCTCGTTCAACCTGGTCAGCGGTTATGCGCTCAGCGATGCGGTGAACGAGATCGCCCAGGCCCGCACCCAGGCCGGCATTCCAGCCAATGTGCTGGGCCAGTTCCAGGGCCAGGCTCAGGCTTTCCAGTCCTCGCTGGGCAATATGGGGATGCTGCTGACCATCGCCATCATCACCGTCTATATTATTCTGGGCATTCTCTATGAGAGCTTCATTCACCCCCTGACCATCCTGTCAGGCCTGCCTTCGGCAGCAGTGGGGGCGTTGATCACGCTTTATCTGTTCGGGATGCCGCTGAGCCTTTATGCCTTTGTCGGCATGATCATGCTGGTGGGCATCGTGAAAAGGAACGCCATCATGATGATCGATTTCGCACTTCACAAACAGCGCGGCGAGGAAAAAGCCAAACCCGAAGACGCAATCTTCGAAGCCGCCATGGTGCGCTTCCGCCCTATCATGATGACCACCATGGCCGCCCTGATGGGCACCCTGCCGGTGGCGGTTGGATTGGGCGCCGGCTCCGAAGCGCG
>CAIXUE010000225.1 GCA_903922545.1 uncultured Alphaproteobacteria bacterium
ACAGCTTGCCGCCGTCATATTGCAATTCCAGGCAGTCATGCGGCGCGCCCAATGCTTCGATGGGCCTGAGGCCCAGATAGCGGCCCACGCCATGTTCGATATGGGTAACCAGATCGCCGGGCGCCAGCGACGACGCCTCAGCCAGAAAATTCTGCGAGCGGCGCTGGCGCGATTGCGCCCGCACCATGCGGTCGCCCAGCACATCCTGTTCGCTGAGAAGCGCAAAGCCGGGCGCTTCGAAACCGTGTTCCAGCCCCAGGCACGCCAGGCCCACCGCATCCTTATGCAAGCGCATGGCGTCTTGCCAGTTATCCACCTTGCGGACGGCGGCAAGGCCGTGATCGGAAAGCACGCCGCCCATGCGCTCAGCCGAGCCGGAGGTCCAGCTGGCCACCAGCACGCGGTTATTGGCGGCTTGCAGGGCTTTGAGATGATCGGCGGCGGCCTGGAAGACATTGACGTTGCCGGCCGTGCGTTCGGGCGCGAAATCGCGGCCCTTGCGGCCGCCCGCATCGACACTGGACATGGATTCCGGCGCCTGGAACGGTGTCAGTTCGCGCAGCAGGTGTTTGGAGAGCGCGGCCTTCCAGTCAGCTTCGGTCAGATAAAGCGATGCCGGTTTCAGCGGCTTGTAAGGGGGAGCTTTGATCGCCTTCTTATCCGGTTCCTGATGGCGGAATTGCTCGCGGGTTTCAAAGCAATCCTGAATCACTTCCAGCCGTGCCGCCTTGGCTTCCGAAACCTGATGCCCCAGCACGATGAGGGCGCGCGGCAGGTAATCGAACAGGGTATCGAGACTGCCGTAAAACAGCGGCAGCCAATGCTCCATGCCTTGCGCCTTGCGGCCGGCGCTGATGCTTTCATAAAGCGGATCATCGCCCGCAGGGCCGAAGGCCGCGACATAGCCGGAGCGGAAGCGGCTGATGGCCTCAGCGCCCAGCGGCGCTTCGCTGGCAGGCAAAAGCGCAATCGCCTCCACCTTCTCGCTGGACAACTGCGTGCCGGCGTCGAATTTGCGGATGGCTTCCAGCGTCTCACCGAAGAAATCCAGACGCAGCGGATCGCTTTCGCCGGGTGGCCACAGATCGACAATGCCGCCGCGCAACGCGAAGTCACCCGGATCGCGCACCGTATCGGCCCGGGCATAGGCGTTGGCGGAGAGAAAGGAAATCAGCGCGTCGCGATTGACCTCATCGCCTTCACGCGCCCGGAAACTGGCCTGCGCCACGGCGGCGCGCGGCGGCACGCGCTGCAGGACGGCGTTGACGGAGGTGACGATGACGGCGGCGCCGATACCTTTGGCGAGTGTGGCCAATGTGGCAAGGCGGGTACTTTCAATATCGGATTTGGGCGAGACCCGGTCGTAGGGAAGGCAATCCCAGGCCGGAAAAGACAGGAGCGGCATGGTGGGCGCGAAGAAAGCCATGGCGGCAAGCGCTGCTTCGGCTTCATTGTCATCTGCCGTGACGAACAGCACGGGCCCGGCACGACGGCGCGCTGCTTCCACCGCCAGATAGGCATCATACCCGGCGGGGGCACCGGATACGGTGAGCCGGGCATCATGTTTGGCGATGTAATCTAGGCGTTCCAATTTGAATCCTTGCGGCCGCAGAAGGATTGCAACGTGGCGAAAACGTCATTGTTGTGTTCGGCGGGAAGATCGGCCGCGCCGCGCAGCCAGGCATAAACGTCCTGGTCGGGCGCCTTGAGCAGGGCTTCGAACTGGTCCAGTTCCGTTGGATTCAGGCCCGCCAGATGCTGTTCGGCGTAGGCGCCGAAGATCAGATCGACCTCCTTGAAACCACGCCGTTGGGCCCTGAACAAAAGCATTTTGCGGCGGTTCTCCGAAGAGCCACCCTTATTTCCGTCATCCATGGGCGGGATATAACCGCGCACCGCGTTGAGAACAATGCCCACTTTGTCGAAAACAAAGTCGGACATATTCTTGG
>CAIXUE010000226.1 GCA_903922545.1 uncultured Alphaproteobacteria bacterium
CGGCCCCGTTTGGCATTACGACATGACGATCAAAACAACACGGCGGTTCTGGGCGCGGCCGGCGCGGGTCTTGTTGTCGGCCACAGGGTCCGCCTTGCCATAAGAGATCGTGGACATGCGGTTCAGCGGCACACCATGCTGGTTCATGAACAGGCGCACGGCTTCTGCCCGTTCCTCGCCCAGCTTCTCGTCTGTTGAGACCGGCCCCGTGGAATCGGTGTGGCCCTGGATTTCCAGATACACATTGCGGTTGTCGGTCTTCAGCTTTTCAGTGAAGTCGGTCAGGCGCTGCTGGGCTTCCGGCGAGAGCTTGGAACTGTCCACCGGAAACTTCACAGAATCATCCGACAGCACCATGGCGTATAGGAATTTTCCTTCCGCCAGTTTGCCCGCCGCGGTGGCGCGGTTCAGCGCATCCTGGGTGGACTGATCGAGCTTGCCCAACTGAGCCTGCTGCTGGTCAAGGCTGGCCTGCGTCTTGTCCTGATTGGCCTGCACTTTGGCGTCCTCGGCAGACACCTGCTGGTTGACAAAATCCTTGGTCGCGCAGCCACCAAGGCTTAGCGCGCTGACGGCAATGGCTGCTGCGAAAATAGTCGGTTTCATCTGGTTCGTTACTCCCTCTAATCGCTCCTCGACGCTCTTAACCTGCGCATCGAGTGTGGCGGAAATGGGGAAAATTTGGGGGGCAATTGCGGTGTCTGCGATTGCCGCATTGCGGCG
This sequence comes from uncultured Alphaproteobacteria bacterium, assembly GCA_903922545.1. The sequence continues at coordinate 724 of CAIXUE010000226.1, forward strand.
AAGCTATTCCGCCGCCAGCGCCTTGAGCAATTTCTTCTCAAAGATTTTCAGCACCTGCGGCAGGTCGTGCCCGCGCCGCAACACCAGTCCGTTGGCGGCGACAACCGCATATTGTCCCTGTTTGGATTTCAGGCGCGGCCGCTTTTCCACCTTGAACAGCGCCATCTCACTGGAGCGGCGAAAGATCGAGAACACCGCGGCGTCTTCCAGAAAATCCAGCGCATAGTCGCGCCATTCGCCGGCCGCAACCATGCGGCCATAGATGGTCAAAATCCGGTTGAGTTCATGGCGGTCGAAGCGGGTGAGCGGAACCTGCTTCTCGGAGGCCTGCCGCGCAGCCCCATCTTTAAGGGCAACCGCGCGGTGAAATGCTATGGGTTCTTCCACCATATGTCCGGATGATGAAGCCGGAGTTGGCGCGCGTCTAGCGTTTTCTTACTAACATCAAGCCATCACCTATCGAGGCGAGCGCCATGTCCACCCGTTTGTCGGCGTGAATTTTGGCATTGAGCGCGGCCAGCGGCGCGGCGTTGCCCTTGGGCTTTGCCGCCGCCACCTCGCCGGAATACAGCATATTATCCAGCGCGATCACCCCGCCGGGCCGCAGCAGTTTCAGCGCCGATTCATAATAGCCGTCATAGCCCGGCTTGTCGGCGTCAATGAACACCAGATCGAAAGGTCCCTCTTTCGCCTTGACCATTTTGTCCAGCGAGGCCTGGGCCGGGCCCAACCGCAATTCGATTTTTTTCGCCACGCCGGCTTTTTGCCAATACCCTTTGGCGATGTCGGTGAATTCCCTGTTCACATCCAACGCCACAATCTTTCCGCCGGCCGGCAAGGCCAGTGCCATCGACAGCGCGCTGTAACCGGTGAAACTACCGATCTCGATACAGCGCCGGGCGCCCAGCATCCGCACCAGCAGACCCAGAAAAGCGCCTTGTTCCGGCGCGATCTGCATCACCGCGTCGGCCCGCTTCGCAGTTTCCTTGCGGCAGCGTGTTTGTTCCGCCGATTCGCGGCC
>CAIXUE010000227.1 GCA_903922545.1 uncultured Alphaproteobacteria bacterium
CAGAAGAACAGCGGGATGGTGGCATGGTCTTGGAGCAGCTTGGCCTCGGCCTTGGCCAGAAGCGCGCCGCGCTCTTGGATATCAACGACCTTCTGTTCTTCCACCAGCATGGCGTCAAACTCAGGATCGCTATATTGCGCCCAATTGTTGCCGCCGCCGGTCTGAAACAGTGTCAGATAAGATTCGGCATCGTTGAAATCGCCGCTCCAGGCGCATTCGCAAATATCGTAATCGCACACAGGCGGGGTGATCAGGTTTTCAAAAATGGCGAAGTCTGTGGGCAGGATGGAGATATCGACATAAATCTGGGCGAACATCTGCTGCACGGCGGCGGCGCAGGCGCGGTAAATGCCCGCCGCGGTTGAGCGGATCATGAATGTGGTTCGCAGGCGGTTGTCCGGCCCAAATCCCGCCTCGCGCATCAGGCCGCGCGCCTTTTCCAGCCGCTGCTGCGGGGAAAGGGCCTTGAAATCCACAACATTGCCGCCGGGAAAATTCACTACCCCGGGCGGCACGATGTTGTAGGCCGGTGTGTCGCCCACGCGGCGGATTTTCTCGGTGATGGCTTCGCGGTTTACCGCCATGTTCAGCGCGGCGCGCACGCGAATATCGTCAAACGGCTTGCGCTTGAGATTGACAGAAATGAATTCGGTGGTCAGCTGCGCAATGGGCGTCAACACTTGCGGCATGTTGGCCTTGACCCAGTCGATCTGTTCCGGTGGGATTCTGGTCTGGGTGTCGATGCTGCCGGCGCGCATCTGTTTCAGCGCCGCGGCATAATCATCGGTGGGATAAAAGATCACTTTGTTCAACGCCACCTTGTCCGCGTCATAGAAACGCGGATTTTTCACCAGCGTGATGTGATCGTTGGGCACCCATTCTGTCAGCATGAAGGGGCCGTTGCAGACATGATTGCCGGGCTTGCTCCAATCCTTGCCCTTGGCTTCCACCACATGGCGCGGCAGGGGATAAAGCGACATGTGCGTCAGCATCTCGACCAGATAGGGCGCCGGATGCGCCAGCGTGATGATAAAAGTGTGCGGATCAGGCGCCGCCACGCCCAGCTCGGCTGGCGGCAGCTTGCCGCTGTTGATGGCCTTGCTGTTTTTGACCGCGTCCAGGAAATAGCCATAGGGCGCGGCGCTTTTGGGATCGACCAGCCGGCGCCAGGCAAAGACAAAATCATCGGCGGTGAGCGGCGTGCCGTCCGACCATTGCGCCTGCCGCAATTTGAAAGTCCAGATCAGGCCATCGTCAGACGTCGTCCAGCTTGCCGCCATGCCGGGAATGGGATTGGCGGTGGGGTCGCTGGTGGTCAGACCAATGAACAGGTCTTCCATAACATTCTGCTCGGGCTCGGTCTGGAATTGGGTGGGGTCCAGTGTGCCCGGCTCCGCGCCATTGCCGCGATGAAACACCCCCTCCGGCGTGACTTCGTGCAGGGTGGGCTTGTCCTTGCCCGACAGCCAATAAGCGCCCACGCCCAGCGCCGCGGCGCCCGCGCCCAGTGCCAGCCGCCGGTTCCAGCCTTTTGCCTGCCTGCCTTTCATGGCCTTAACCTTAGCATGACGCTTCTTGATCTGGTCCGCGTCAGAGCGTCATGCTTTATAGAGTTCCGGGAAAGGGCCCCGGCCAGGCCGGCCCGCCCAGGAGTGGATCAGGAGCAAGACATGAACCGGAATTTGATTTTGGGCTTCAGCCTGGCTGCCGCGCTGTGTGCGCTGGCGGTGCCCGCCTTGGCCGGCCCGCGCGATGACGTGCTGTTCGGCATCTCGCGCTGCGGCGGCATCTCCAATGACCGCACCTGGCTGGATTGTGTTTATGGCGCCGCCCAACCCATGCGCGCCCAGCTTGGCCTTCAGCCCGCGCCCCTCAGCCAGCAAAAGCTGGTGCCGCCCGCCGTGCCCGGCATGGCCCCGCCGCCGGCCCAATCCTTTGGCGCCCAGGCATCCGCCGCGCCCGCGCCAGCCCCTGAGTCTACGTCCAGTGCCGTTGCCGGCTTTTTCTCGCGCATGGTCACGCCCAGCCATGACGCCGCCGAATTGCCCACCAAGCTGGCCTCCTACAAATTCGACGCGGGCGGCCATTTCATCGTCACCCTCGCCAATGGCGAAACCTGGAAGCAGGATACGGGCGATTCATCCCTGGCGCATTGGACACGGGCCGCCGCCACGTACACGGTGCAGATCGTGCCCAGCGCATCGGACTATTATTTCCTGAAGATGGGCCCCGACCAATATATGGTGTTCAAGGGCTGACGCGTCAGTCGTGTTCGGCCACCAGATGGCCGGGCGCCACTTCTTCCAGCCTGGGCCGGTATTGCTCGGCATCCGGATCGTCGTTGCGTCTGGATTTCAGAAACGTCAGTTGCGCCCGCCGGTCCAGCGGCGAGGGCAAATCGCCCGACAACAGCACGCGCTTTTTCGCCCGCTCGGCGCGTGGATCAGGCTCCGGCACCGCCGACAGCAGCGCCTTGGTATAGGGATGGCGCGGATCGCCATACAGCGCCGCCGCATCCGCCATCTCCACCACTTGGCCCAGATACAGCACCATCACCCGGTGCGAAATCTGGCGCACCACGGAAAGGTCGTGACTGATGAAAATCAGTGACAGGCCGGTCTCAGCCTGCAGTTCCCGGATCAACGCCACGATCTGCGCCTGAATGGAAACATCCAGCGCGCTCACCGCTTCATCGCAGATCACCATCTGCGGTTCGACGATCATGGCGCGGGCAATGCCGACGCGCTGGTTCTGCCCGCCGGATAATTCATGCGGATAGCGGTTGATCCAGGCGGGGTCCAGCCCAACCCGGTTCATCATTGCCCGTACTTTTTGGCGCACCTCTTCGCGCGTCAGGCTGGGGCTCAGGGCTTTCAGCGGCTCGGCAATGGAAACCCCAATCGGCTGGCGCGGATCAAGACTGGCCAGCGGATCCTGGAACACAATCTGGAATTCCTTGCGGTGCCTGCGAATTTCTTCCTGCGTTTCTTTGCTAAGGTCGCGGCCCAGCCACGCCACCCGGCCTGCCGTGACGGGCAAAAGCTGGATCACCGCCCGCGCCAAAGTGGATTTACCGCAACCGGATTCCCCTACCACGCCCAGCGTCTCGCCCTGACGCAATGTAAAGCTCACCCCATCCACGGCGCGCAATTGTCTGGGCTTCTGGAACAGCCCCTGCGCCACCGGAAAACTTACTTTCAGGTCATCGACTTTCAGCAAGGTCGCGGCGTTCGCGGCGGGCGGTAGTGTTGCGCCTTCCAGACGCGGCATGGCGTCCAGCAGCATCCGGGTATAGGCATCTTTGGGCGCATAGAAGATGTCATCCACCGCGCCCTGTTCCACCACCCGGCCATGGCGCATCACCTGCACCTGGTCGGCATTGCCCGCGATCACGCCCATGTCATGGCTGATCAGAGCGATGGCGGTTTTCTTGTCGGTCTTCAGTGTCTTCAGCAATTCCAGAATTTGCGCCTGCACCGTCACATCCAGCGCCGTGGTCGGCTCATCCGCGATCAGCAGATCGGGCCCGGTGATGGTGGCCATGGCGATCATCACCCGCTGGCGCATGCCGCCCGACAATTCATGGGGATATTGCTGCATCCGCCGCGCCGCTTCCGGAATGCGGACATACTCCAGCATCTCGCGCGCCCGCGCTTCGGCTTCGCCGCGCGGCATCTTCTGATGCAGGGTCAAAGCTTCGATGATCTGCCGGCCCACTGTCATGTGCGGCGTCAGCGAGGTCAGCGGATCCTGGAAGATCATGGTGATATTGCCGCCGCGCAGCGCATTCAGCCGTTTTTGCGAAGCGCCCAATATTTCCTCGCCCCGGTATTTGACGCTGCCGGTGGCGCGGCCATTGCCGGCCAGAAGCCCCAGCGCCGCCAGGAACAGCTGGCTCTTGCCCGAACCGCTTTCCCCCACCACCCCCAGGCAGCTTGCCTCCGCGATATCCAGGCTGACGTCCTTCACCGCATGCACATCGCCATCCGGCGTTGCGAAATGCACATTGAAGTCGCGGATGGAAAACAGCATCAGCGATCTTTCGGATCAAGCGCGTCGCGCAATCCGTCCCCGATGAAATTGAAACAGAACAGCGTCACCGCCATGAAAATCGACGGGAAAATCAGCAGCCAGGGGGCGGTCTCCATCTGGTTGGCGCCGTCGGAAATCAGCACACCCCAGCTGGTCAGCGGCTCCTGAATGCCAAGCCCCAGAAACGACAGAAAACTCTCCGTCAAAATCACGCCCGGCACTGTCAGGGTGACATACACCACCACCGGCCCCACCACATTGGGAATGATGTGGCGGCGGATGATGCCAAAGCTGCCCACGCCGCCCGCCCGCGCCGCCTCGATATATTCCTTCTGCTTGATGGAAAGGGTCTGGCCGCGCACGATCCGCGCCATGGTCAGCCATTCCACCGCGCCGATGGCCACAAACAACAGGAAGAAATTGCGGTCGAACAGCACCATCAGAATGATGACGAAGAAGATAAAGGGCAGGGAATACAGAATATCGACAATCCGCATCATCAGATTGTCCGCCCGCCCGCCCAGATAGCCGGCGGTGGCGCCATAAATCACCCCGATCAGCAGCGACACCAAAGTGGCGACCAGTCCCACCGCCAGCGAAACCCGCGCCCCATACAGCACCCGCACAAACATGTCGCGGCCCACAGCATCGGTGCCGAACCAGTGTGTGCCGCCGGCATTGCAAGCTGAACCCGCCGGCCACCAGTTGGGCGCGCAGGCGATGATGTCGTAATTGATCTCATCATAGGCATAGGCCGACAGCAGCGGCGCAAACAGCGCCATCAACGTCACCAACCCCAGCACGATGATGCTGGCCATGGCGGCGCGGTTGCGAAACAGGCGGGCCCGCGCATCCACCCACAGGCTGCGGCCTTTCACAGCCACCACCCGCTCCATCACCTCGGCATTGGCGCTGTTGCCGGTGGCGATCACGTCAGCCGCACCCGGGGATCCAGCAGGCCATAGATAATGTCGGCCAGGAAATTGAGCAGGATGATCAACGCCGCGTAACAGATCACCACCCCCATCACCAGCGTGTAATCGCGGTTGAGCGCGCCCTGCACGAAATAGCGGCCAATCCCCGGCAATCCAAAAATCTCTTCCACGATCAGCGATCCGGTCAGAAGCGCCGCCACCGCCGGCCCCAGATAACTTACCAGCGGCAATGCCGCGGCCCGCAGCGCATGGAAAAGCACGATGCGATAGGTCGGCACGCCCTTGGCGCGGGCGGTGCGAATATAATTGGCGCGCAGAACTTCGATCATGCTGCCGCGCATCAGTCGCGCAATCACCGCGATTTGCGGCAGCGCCAGCACCGTCACCGGCAAAATCATGTTGCGAAGCGCCCCGCCATTCCAACCGCCCACCGGCAGCGAAATCTCATGGCCGAAGACATTCACGCCATACACCCCGAACACCAGCGTCAGCACCGGCGCGGTGACAAAGGTGGGAATGGTGATGCCCACCATCGCCACGGTCATGGTGGAATAATCCTGCCAGCGGTTTTGCCGCAGCGCTGACCAGATCCCCATCAAACTTCCCAGGAAAAGCGCCAGCGTCATGGCGCAAAGCCCCAGCCGCGCGCTGACCGGCAATCCGGTCTCGATCAGCTGCACCACCGTGAAGTCCTTGTTCTTGAAAGACGGGCCCAGATCGCCATGCGCCGCCTTGCCCAGATAGATCGCATATTGCTGCCAGACTGGCTTGTCCAAATCGTAAGCCGCCTTGACGTTGCGCTCGACTTCGGGCGGCAGCCTGCGCTGGGTGTCAAAAGGCCCGCCCGGCGCGGCATGCATCATGAAGAAAGTCAGGGTGACGATGATGAACAATGTGGGCAGCGCGCCAAGAAAACGCCTTAAGGCATAAGCTGCCATATCAATGCGCCCAGTTCCGCCAGGCGGCTTCGGCGGCCGCGCCATGTGCGCGCCACCAGTCTTCATCCACCGCAAACGCGGTGTCCCAGTGCGCGGTGGGCAGCAAGGGCCGGAAATCGGTGCCCACATCCGGATTTTTCCCTACCAGCGCCCAGCTGGAGCGCCGCGCCGGGCCAAAGGGCTGCCATTCCGCAACACCGGCCAGCGGCTTTGATCCGGTGGCGAAGCGGATGTAATCCATCGCCAGATCTTTTTGGGCATCGCCCGCCGGAATCGCAAAGGCATCGAATTCATAAAGCTGATGATCCCAGATCACATGCGGCGCGCCCGCCGCATCCTGGTTCAGCGCCGTGGCGAACGCGGCCTGGCCGCTCTTGATCATGTCCAGCGCCTCACTGCTCCTGTCATACCAGACAAGGTCAGGCCCCAGACTGTCCAGCTTGGCGAACGCCTGCCGCAAACCGGTTTGGCTGGAAAGCAGGGTATAGACATCGCGCGGCGACACGCCATCGGCCAGCAGCGCCAGTTCCAGATTGTATTTGCCGCTGCCACGCTTCAGCGCGCGCTTGCCGGGAAATTTCTCCCGGTCAAAGAAATCCGCCAGATGCGTGGGCGCCGCGCCGGCAAAATTGCCGGCAACGATCACCTGCGAATAAACATTGTTGCCCACCCAGCAGGGCCCAATCGCGCCCGGCACAAAATCTTTCCGCGCGGGCGTGCCGTCATCGCCGGCCGGCAGGCTGGCGGCATCGATCTTTTCCAGCAGCCCGCGCTGGCAGGCTTCCACCACCCGGGGCAATTCAAAATCCACCACATCGCCCTTGATGTCTTTCAGCGTGCCGTCCCATTCGGCGATATGAACGCCCACCCGGTGGCCGGCCTGGAAAGGCGCCATCTGCGCCGCTTCCTGTGCCCGGCCGTACAGCCCAGACCAGGTGGTGACGGTCAATTCCGGCCTTGGCCCGAAATACCAGTACAGGACGGCTATGCCCGCCAGGACGACCAGGGCCAGACCCAAAAGGATTCTGCGTATCATGCGGTCAGGATAACCCGGCTTTCGGGGCTATTTCGAGGTCACAAGGGCGGGCAAGACAAATTGACCGTTTCCTTTGGCCGGACGTTAATATGGGTCTTCCGGGGGCTATTGCGGGTTGCCTTTTGGAGGGCCCAAACATAGGTTCCCCGCCCGTTTTGGGCAGTTGTAGCTCAGTTGGTTAGAGCGCCGGATTGTGGATCCGGAGGTCGGTGGTTCGAACCCACCCAACTGTACCATTCATTTCTGACCGCTTGGCGGTCAGAAATGAATGACAAGCGCGCCCGCGCGCCAGCGCAGTGAGGGCGCGCGCGTCAGGCGAATACGCCGGCCTACTGCCCAAACCAGGATACCTCCATGACCAAAGAAGAAATCACCGCCTGGGCAACCGCCAATGGCTGGCAGATGATGGATGGTCATCTTTGCCTCACCAAACCTGCCGCCCCGCACCCTGCAATCGTCCGGCTGGTGCTGAAAGCGACCGTGGCCAGCGTGGAAATCAAAAAGCCCGCCGGCAAATGGGAAAAGGTCGCCAGCGAAAGCTACGCCAAAATCGAAGCTGATTCTGAAACCGGCATGCCCGGCGGCCTGGGCTTTTCCACCATCACGGGTCTCTCCCTGCTGATGCGCGATAACAAGGACCGGCAGGTATTCTCCCGCATGGGCAAGGGCTGACGCGCTGGTGCTTGCAATTTGGGCATTTTTCGCGCGCCCATTCTCTTCGCAGCCGCAACCCAAAACGGGCGAAATTTGGCGAATTGGCCGAATTGACAAGCTGTTATGGCGGGACAAAACTCCCGCCCAATAATCAACAATCAGGGGTCTGGGATGAGAAACGCCGTCATTTTTTCCGCATTGTTATTGACGGGGCTGGCAGCGCTGCCAGTGCGCGCCGCCGACACGGATGTGCTGACCAAGAACGGCGTGCTTGACCGCCTGGTGCAGCAGACCGGCGTTTACAACAAATCCAAAACCGGCACTGCGCCCGGCTTTGTTTCCGATCCCACCTGGCCGCAGGTTCTGCCGCACAGCTGGCTGCTCGGCCAGGTCGGCGGTCTTTATGTCGATCAGCATGATCACATCTGGGTCTATAACCGTCCCCGCACCATGACCACCGATGAATCGGGTCTGGATGGCGCGGTGCCCGGCGCCAAGAACAACGCCGGTGTGCCGATCAGCGGCATCGGCTTCCCCCGTCCCAATGGCCCCATCGCCGATTGCTGCAGGGCGGCGCCCTCGGTGCTGGAATTCGACGCTGACGGCAAGCTGCTCCAGGCCTGGGGTGGTCCCTCAGATCCGGGCTGGATGGAAACGCATTGCAAGGAAGCTGATGGCTGCATCTGGCCCAACACCGAACACGGCATCTATGTCGATCAGAACGACAATGTCTGGCTGGGCGGCAATGGCGGCCCGGCCCGTGGTGCTGCGGCTGGCCGCGGCGCCCGCCCTGGTGCGCCGGCCGAACCGCCGGCGCCCTGGACCACCAATCGCAGCGGCGGCTCTGACGGCTTCATCCTGAAGTTCGACATGAAGGGCAACTTCAAGATGCGGATCGGCGGCACGCCGCAGGGTCCCAACAGCAATGACACCAATGGCGGCATCAACGGCACCCCGGTGCTGGATCTGCCCGCCGACATGATGGTCGATCCCAAGACCAACCGCCTCTATGTCGCGGATGGCTATGGCAATCGCCGCGTGCTGATCGTGGATGCCGACACCGGCAAATATATCGGCCATTTCGGCGCCTATGGTAACAACCCGATCGACGACGCCGCCGCAAAAGCCGCCGGCCCCTGGATGAATGATTATACCAAGGGCAACACCAAGCCGGCTTTCTTCCGCAATCCGGTGCATTGCGTGAAGATCGCCAATGACGGGAAAATCTATGTCTGCGACCGCGGCAATGACCGCATGCAGGTGTTTGATTCCAAGGATCCCAATCTGGGCAAGCCTTGCAGCAATCCCAACGGCGAAGCGGGCAAGTGCGGTTTTGTCACCGAGCGCCTGATCAGCGAGCACACCGATACGCCGCCTCCTGGCACCGCCGTGTCGCTGAACTTCTCCAAGGACCCGGGACAGAGCTGCCTCTATGTCGGCGACAATTCCAACATGACTGTCTACATCCTGAACCGTTCCAACCTGCAGGAACTGGGACGTTTCGGACGCAGCGGCCGCATGGTGGGCGACTTCCACTGGCTGCATCAGGTCAGCGTGGACAGCAAAGGCAATATCTATACGGCGGAAGTGGATGTGGGTAAGCGCATCCAGAAATTCCTCCATTACGGGTCAAACACCTGCAGTGGCACGGGTAACCCGGTCATCGGCGGCGTGGTGCCCGAGAACAGGTAAGCGGCGCGTTCTTTTGGCCGCCGAGTGCGTCGCGCGTGCTCACGTACGTCCGTACGCTCCGCGCGACGCTCCTGCCCGGACGGCCAAAATTGACGCGCCTCGCTAGAGGCTCGTAGTCAAGAAAAAGCCGGGCATCGCAAATGCGGTGCCCGGCTTTTCTCTTAATCACCTTGGCCGGACTTCTCAGACCTTGCTGGTGAAATCCGCTTCGGTCTTGGCTTTGACATCGGCCAGCGTCGCATCCGGCGCCAATTCCATCAGCGTCAGGCCGCCTTTTTTGCGGTCCACTTCAAACACCGCAAGGTCCGTGATCACCATGTCGATGCAGGCGCTGCCGGTCAGCGGCAGGGTGCATTTCTTCAAAATCTTGGATTGGCCTGCCTTGTTGGCATGCTCCATCACCACGATCACGCGCTTGACGCCGGCCACCAGGTCCATCGCCCCGCCCATGCCTTTGACCATTTTTCCGGGGATGGTCCAGTTGGCGATATCCCCCTTTTCGGACACTTCCATCGCGCCCAGCACGGCCATGTCGATATGACCGCCACGGATCATGGCGAAACTGTCGGAGGATGAA
>CAIXUE010000228.1 GCA_903922545.1 uncultured Alphaproteobacteria bacterium
CTCAACGGGCGAGCCGCGCTAGCGACAGCGTAGTGCGCGGCGAAGCCCAGGGCGCTCAGCGGCCGGAGCGAGGTTACCCGAGCGACGAGCCGCGAGCATGGCAGGTCTGATACGGGGCCGAGCCCAGGGTGCGCAGCGGCGCAAGCCGGCGAAAGCGGCGCCGCGCCGCGAGCATCTCAGTGCTACGCCAAACCTCAGTTGTTCACCGGCACCAACCGCACCACCATGCCCGGCGATGCCGCGGCGGTGGACATGGTCGCGCCGGTGGAATTCTGCAGGATCACGTAGAGCAATCCATCCGGTCCCATGATGACTTCACGGGTGCGGCCATATTCGTCCCACAATATTTCCTGATGCACGATCTTGCGGCCGGAAATTTCATAGCGGAACAGTTTCTGGCCCACCAGCGCGGCCAGGAAGAGATTGCCCTTCCAGCCGGAATATTTGTTGCCGGTGTTGAAGACGATGCCGCTGGGTCCGATGGAGGGCGAATAGTAAGTGATGGGATCGTCCATGCCGGCCTGGTGCTGCAGGCTGATGCCTGGCTGCAAGCCCATCGAAACCACGCCCCAGCCGTAATTATGGCCTTTCTCGATGATGTTGATTTCATCGCCGCCGGTGGGGCCATGCTCGCTTTCCCACAGAATGCCGGTGGCCGGATCATAGGAAAGCCCTTCGGGATTGCGGTGGCCATAGGACCAGATGCTGGCAATGGCGCCCGGCGTTTTCACAAAGGGATTGTCGGCGGGAATTGTGCCGTCTTCATTGACGCGGTGGATCTTGCCCAAGGGCGTGTCCAGCTTTTGCGCATTGTTCATGTCGCCGCGCTCGCCCATGGTGAAGAAAAGATGGCCTTTGCCGTCAAACAGAAAGCGCGAGCCGTAATGGATTACGCTGGGGGTATAAAGCGCATCGGGCGCCTTGAAGATGTCCTGCTGGTCGGTCCATTCACCCCGCGCATTGATATGGCCGCGTATGATGCGGGTCATGGAGGGCGGCAGTGACGCGCCATTGGCGAGCGGGCCGGGGCCCGGTATTACGCCTTTGTAGCCCGGCACAATTTCCGAATAAGAAAGATAGACCCAGCCATTACTTTTGTAGTTAGGGCTGACGGCGATATCGAAGAAACCGCCATCCTGGCGCACCCAGGCGGCAGGCGTGTTCTTGACCGGATCTGGTTCCAGCTTGCCATTGGCGTCCACGATGCGGATATGGCCGGTGCGTTCGGTCACCAGGATGCGGCCATCCGGCAGGAAAGCTTCGCCCCAGGGCGTGTCGATGCCCGAAGCCACCACTTCGATTTTGAAAGTCTGTTTCTCGCTTTTGATCACCTTGTTGGTGGGATCAGGAACAAAATCGGGATGGCTCGCCAGCGTGCCGCCGCGAATACGGAAATAAGCCAGGAGGCGGCCGATCTGCGCATCATCCAGCTTGCCCTGGAAGCTGGGCATGTCACTGGCGGCAATACCGGTCAGGATGGTCTGGCGCAGTTCGGCGTCGCTGCGTTCGGCCAGCAGCCCTTGTGCGAACAGGCTGGGGCCGCGGCCGCCGGCCAGATCGTTGCCATGACAGCCCTGGCAATTCTTGGCGAAAATATCGGGGGCGTCATTCATGCCGCCAGTGGCGCCATTGGGCACGCCCAAAGGGCCCAAAGCAGGGGTCTGTTGCGCCAGCACGCCGCCCGTGGCGGCGGCAAAAAGGCAAACCAGTGAAATAGCGGCTATGTGTTTGGCCATGGCGTGCTCCCCTTGCTTTTTTCTGTTTTTAGTTTGCGCTCACAATCCGCGAATAGGTGGGCTGCGAATCCCAGCTTAAAGGTTTTTCGCTGCCGTCGAACAGGGCCGCATATTTCCCGCCGCCCGCTTTCAGTGAAAATTCCTTCACCCGATCCGGCGGGTTGGTGGTGACGTTGCGGGTGATGTCCGTGGTCTGCACCGTTTTTGATGTCTGATATTGGGCCGGGTCGGCAGGATTGTAAAATTTTGTTTCGCCGCCGCCTTGGCCGGCGGGCCCGTGGACATATTTCAGATGCAGCTGGAAATGCTCGCCGCCCGGGGCCTGGAAATTCCAGTCATCGGTGGACGTGACCACGCCGCCGGCCGCCGAAGCGCTTCGGCTCATGGTGACGCTGGAGGCAGTGAGATAAACGCCATAGCCATCGGGCACGGCGCTGTCTTCGCTGATGCCGCCCAGGATCATCTGGCCGATATTGCCGTTTGCGTCCTTGACCGGCGCCGCCAGCATGGCGATGCGGTTGACGCCTTTGCCCAAGACCTTGTTGTCGGGCCCCACAATATTCTGGACGTCAACGAAGATCAGGCGAAGATTGGCGTCCTTGGCCGCGCCTTGTGTGGCTGCGTTGGAAACCCACCCCGCCGGCAGCATCTTGGCCAGCGCCGCATCATTCACATGCAGGTCGAGCTGGAAGCGGTATTCCAACGACTGTTCCAGAATATTTCCGGCGGGCGCGGGCGGCGCGGTTTGCGCCAGGCCCACGACCGGCAGCGCGATCGGCAACATGCTTAAAATCGTGGCGTGAAAAATCCTGCGCATCGTCTTCCCCCCGTCCGTGCAGCCTTCCGGAGTATAGCCTGACCAGGCCCGGTAGGCGCGATCCCGGCCGATTTGTAGGCAAGGCTTGGAAAATCCTGTTGTAGAATTACACCGCTGTATTCTTGCAACAGCCTGTGTTGTGGCTAAACTGTTGCAATCCTGCACGGCAACCCCGGGAATCACGGTTTGGCATTGATACCTCAACGGTACGGACGAAGCTGGGCTGTCTCGGGGGGCATCTCCATGCCTTCGCGGCTGGCGCTGGGCGTCGCTGTTCTGGCGGTGGCGTCCTGCTCGGCGACTTATGCCGTCATCACGGGGCTGACGCCTTATTCCCCGGGGGCCAATGGGCTTCTGATCCTGCTGCTTGTCAATCTTGGCCTGGGCCTGATGCTGGCGGCGCTGATCGGCTGGCGGCTGGTGCGCCTGCGGGGCGAACGCAAATCCGGCCGGGCCGGCGCCCGGCTGCATGTGCGGCTGGTGACCTGGTTCAGCATCATCGCCGTGGTGCCCGCCATTCTGGTGGCGGTGTTCGCCTCGGTGACCCTGAACCTTGGTCTGGACGCGATGTTCACCGGCCAGGTGCAAGGCGCGCTCAGCAACGCGGTCAATGTCGCCCACCAATATATGGTCGAACAGGTCAGCGGTTTGACCCAGGACGCCGGCACCATCGCCGATGGCATTCAGCGCGACGGCGAACTCTTTGCCGACAACAAGGTGCAGGTTGACCTGATGGTCAAGAAACTGGCCGACATGACCCGCGACCGCGGGCTGGCCGGATCGTTCCTGCTGGATTCCCACGGCAAGGAATTGGCCGCCGCCTCCAAGATTCCCTATGCGCGGGTACCACATCCCAGCACCAGCGACTTTTCCTATGCCCGTTCGGTGGGTCCGGTGATTGACGGCAATCCCGATACCGGAATCGTGGATGCGTTGATCCGCCTGCCGGCGCTGAATGACGCCTATCTGATGGTGGTGCGCAAGGCCGATCCCAAAGTGTTTGCCTATTCCTTGCGAACCCGCGCGGCGTCGGCGGAATATAACCGCCTCAATGATAACCGCCTGGCGGTGCAGCTTGTCTTCGCGGCGCTCTATGCCGTGGTGTCGCTGGTCATTCTTCTGGCCGCCATCTGGTCGGGTCTGTGGGCCGCCAACCGCCTGATCAAGCCGATTTCCAGCCTGATTGGCGCGGCCGAGCGGGTTTCGGAAGGCGATCTGTCCGCCCAGGTGCGGGTAGACCGCGATGATGACGAGCTTGGTACGTTGGGCCTGGCCTTCAACCGCATGACCGGGCAGTTGGGCGCCCAGCGCGATGATTTGGTCGCCGCCAACCGGCAGATTGATGAACGCCGCCGTTTTACCGAGACCGTGCTGTCGGGCGTCAGCGCCGGGGTGATCGGCATCGCCAATGACGGCGAAATCAACATCGTCAACCGCGCCGCGGCGCGGCTGCTCAATTCCACGCCCGAGGAAATGGAAGGCCGGCATTATTCCGAAACCGTGCCCGAACTGGCGGCGCTGATCCGCAAGGCCATTTCCGAGCCGGTAGGCCGCGCCAGCGGCGAAGTCATCGTCAAGCGCACCGGCAGCCCGCGTTCGCTGAGTGTGCAAGTATCAAGTGAGCAGGGCGCGCATGGTTTTGTCGCCACCTTCGACGACATCACCGACCTGGTTTCGGCCCAGCGCACCGCCGCCTGGGCGGATGTGGCGCGGCGCATCGCCCATGAGATCAAAAATCCGCTGACCCCGATCCAGCTTTCGGCAGAGCGCCTCAAGCGCAAATACATGGACGAGATTTCCACCGATCCGGATATTTTCCGCCAGTGCATCGACACTATTGTCCGTCAGGTGGGCGATATCGGCCGCATGGTGGATGAATTCTCGTCCTTTGCGCGTATGCCGACCCCGGTGATGCGGCGCGAGAACGCCCAGGAACTGTTGCAGCAGGCTGTCTTCCTGCAACGCGTCGGCCATCCGGATATCGTCTTTGACACCAAGTCGCCGCCCGAGCCGGTGCATTTTGAAGGCGATGGGCGGCTGATCGCCCAGGCGCTGACTAATGTGCTGAAGAATGCGGGCGAGGGGATCGCCGCGCGGCTTGCCAAGGGTGATGACGCGCCGGGAAAAATCCATGTCGTGCTGGAGCCAAACGGAAAAACCCTGGCGTTCCGCATCACCGACAATGGTGTGGGCCTGCCGCCGGAACATCGCCACCGGCTGACCGAGCCTTATGTCACCACCCGTGCCAAGGGCACCGGGCTGGGCTTGGCGATTGTGCGCAAGATCATGGAAGACCATGGCGGCGAAATAACTTTGGGCGATGCGAGCGAAGGAGAGGGCGCGGCGGTGACGCTGACGTTCCCGTTCTCGCAGAAGACCCAGCGGCAAAAAGGAATGGAAGATGAGCAAAAACGGATCGCTGATCGCGTCTGAAGTCCTGGTGGTGGACGATGAAGTGGATATCCGGGACCTGATCTCGGGCATCCTCAGCGATGAGGGCTATGAAACGCGCGTCGCCGGTGACAGCGAATCCGCGCTTGCGGCGGTGCGCGCCCGCCGGCCCGCGCTTGTCGTGCTGGATATCTGGCTGCAGGGCTCCAAGCTGGACGGCATACAGGTACTGGATGTTCTCAAGCGCGAACAACCCGACCTGCCGATCGTGATGATCTCCGGCCATGGCACGATTGAAACTGCTGTCGCTTCGATCAAGAAGGGCGCTTACGATTTTGTCGAAAAGCCGTTCAAGGCCGACCGGCTGCTGCATGTGGTGGAGCGGGCGCTGGAAGCCGCACGCCTCAAGCGCGAAGTGCAGGAATTGAAATTGAAGGCCGGCGATGAGGGCGAACTGGTAGGCATGTCGTCCTCCATCGCCCAGTTGCGGGTGCTGGTGGACAAGATTGCGCCCACCAACAGCCGGGTGCTGATTTCCGGACCCGCCGGTTCGGGCAAGGAAGTGGCGGCGCGGCTGATCCATGCCCGCTCGCGCCGTGCCGGAAATGCTTTTGTCGCCATCAATTGCGCCACCATGGATCCCGACCGGATCGAGGCGGAATTGTTCGGTGTGGAAAATGGCGAAGGCCCGCGCAAGACCGGATTGTTCGAGTTGGCGCATAACGGCACGCTGTATCTGGACGAAGTCTCTGACATGCCGCTGGAGACGCAAGGCAAGATCTTGCGGGTGCTGATCGACCAAACCTTTACGCGCATCGGCGGCAGCACAAGGGTACAGGTGGATGCACGGGTGATCTGTTCGTCCACCCGCGACCTGCGCGTCGAAACCGAAGGCGGGCGTTTCCGCGAAGATCTTTATCACCGCCTGAATGTGGTTCCGGTGCGGATTCCGTCTTTGGCGGAGCGGCGTGATGACATTCCCCCGTTGATCAGCCATTTCATGAAGCGTTTGTCGGCGGCCGGCGGCCTGCCCATGCGCACCATCGGCGATGACGCCATGGCGGTGCTGCAGGCCCATAGCTGGCCCGGCAATGTGCGCCAGCTGCGCAATATCGTGGAGCGGCTGTTGATTTTGGCCAGCGACGATGTCACCGAAGCGGTATCGGCCGATCTGCTGCCCACCGATCTGGGCAACAATGGCGGCTGGAATGGCGGCAAAAGCGGCGATCTGGTGATTTCGCTGCCGCTGCGCGAAGCGCGCGAAATTTTTGAACGCGATTATCTGGTGGCCCAGATCAACCGCTTTGGCGGCAACATTTCGCGCACCGCCGCTTTTATCGGCATGGAGCGTTCGGCCCTGCACAGAAAACTGAAATCCCTGGGCGTGGGATCGCAACAGGGATTCAATGCCTGACCTTAAGAAATGGAGCGACACACTCCCGCCCCCGGGGCGCATCGCTTACGTCAATGGCCGCTACCTGTCGCATGGCGAGGCCGGCGTGCATGTGGAAGACCGCGGGCTTCAGCTTGGCGATTCCATCTATGAAGTGACCAATGTGCTGGGCGGCAAGCCGGTTGATGAAGAAGGCCATCTCAATCGGCTGGAGCGTTCGCTGGGTGAGATCGGCATGGCGATGCCGATGAGCCGCGCCGCCTTGAAGCTTGTGATGCGCGAGATGGTCGCGCGCAACCGCATCCAGAACGGGCTTTTGTACCTGCAGGTGACGCGCGGCGCCGCACGGCGCGACCATATCCCGCCCGGCGGCGGCCTTCGTCCCACCCTGATCATGACCATGCGGTCGCAGGATCTGGCGGCGTTCAAGGCGCGGCTGGAAAAAGGCATCGCGGTCGCCAGCCAGCCTGATCAGCGTTGGGCCCGCCGCGATATCAAGACAGTACAACTTCTGCCCAATCTTTTGGCGCGGCAGGCGGCCAAGGCCAAAGGCGCATTCGAGGCCTGGCTGGTGGATGCTGATGGATTTGTAACCGAAGGCAGCGCCACCAATGCCTGGATCGTGGACGAGGGCGGCACAGTGGTGACGCGCGATCTTTCCCAGACGATTTTGCCCGGCGTGACGCGCGGCATCATCCTGGAGGCGATTTGCGAAGCCGGCATGAAGGTGGCGGAACGCAAATTTACCATCGCGGAGGCGCAAAAAGCCCGCGAAGCCTTTGTCTCCTCGGCGACGGGCGCAGGGGTGCCGGTGGTTGCAATTGACGGCGTCATCATTGGCGACGGTACGCCTGGACCGCTGACCCGCCGCATTCATGGGCTTTATGCGCGCAAAGCAGGCATTGAAAGCTAGCGTTTCTGCGCTTTTTCCCCCTTTCGCAATTGCAGCAATGTTCTATGCTGGCCCTGCCGCGAATGTTCCCCGCGTGGCGCAATAATAGAATGGGCAAACCCATGAGTGAAAAACAACAAAATCTCCAGGACACGTTCCTCAACGCTGTCCGCAAGAGCAAGGCGTCCGTCACCATCTTTCTGGTCAATGGCGTAAAGCTCCAGGGCAATATCACCTGGTTCGATAATTTCTGCGTTCTGCTGCGCCGCGATGGCCAGGCCCAGCTTGTTTACAAACATGCGATTTCGACCGTGATGCCGCTGGGCCCCATCCAGCTGCAGGAAGAAGCGGCACACGAGTCCGCCTGATTGGACGCGTCTGGCGCTTTTGTCGTCCATGTTGAACCCAAGACGCGTGGGTCCACCCCGCGCGACGCGGATGAAAGACTGGCCGAAGCCATCGGATTGACGGCAGCGATCGGCATGCGCGTGACGCGCGGGCTTATCGCGCCTCTGTCCCGGGCGGCGCCGGCAACCTTGCTGGGCTCCGGCAAGGTCGAAGAAATCGGCCTTCTGGCCAAGGCCGAAAATCCCGAACTCATTATCGTCAACGCCCAGCTCAGTCCGGTGCAGCAGCGCAACCTGGAAAAGGAATGGGGCGCCAAGGTGCTGGACCGCACCGCGCTGATTCTGGAAATTTTCGGCCAGCGCGCCCAGACACGGGAAGGGCGCTTGCAGGTGGAACTGGCGCATCTGACCTGGCAGCGCTCGCGGCTGGTGCGAAGCTGGACCCACTTGGAACGCCAGCGCGGCGGCTTCGGCTTCCTGGGCGGGCCCGGCGAAACCCAGATTGAAAGCGACCGGCGCCAGATCGGCGAGCGCCTCGTCAGGATCAAAATGGAACTGGAAGGGGTGGTGCGCACCCGCGCCCTGGGCCGCCAGGCGCGAAAGCGTGTGCCTTTCCCAGTAATCGCGCTGGTGGGCTACACCAATGCCGGCAAATCCACTTTGTTCAACCGGCTGACCGAGGCCGAGGTGGTGGCAAAGGACCAGCTGTTCGCCACCCTGGATCCCACCATGCGGGGGCTGAAGCTGCCCCGGGGTGGCAAGGCCATCCTGTCCGACACGGTGGGCTTCATCGCCGACCTGCCCACCGAACTGGTGGCTGCCTTCCGCGCCACCCTGGAAGAGGTGCTGGAGGCGGACCTGATCGCCCATGTGCGTGACGCCGC
>CAIXUE010000229.1 GCA_903922545.1 uncultured Alphaproteobacteria bacterium
CTGGCGGCGCTGGGCGATCTTTATGTCAACGACGCTTTCTCCGCCGCGCACCGGGCGCATGCGTCCACCGAAGGGCTGGCGAAATTTCTTCCCGCCTATGCCGGCCGCGCCATGGAAAGCGAACTCAAGCATCTGGAAAAAGCGCTGGCCAATCCGCAACGCCCGCTGATGGCGGTGGTGGGCGGGGCGAAAGTCTCTTCCAAGATTGATCTGCTGGAAAACCTGATCGGCAAGGTCGATACGCTGGTGATCGGCGGTGCCATGGCCAACACATTTCTGGCGGCGCAGGGCCTTTCTGTGGGCCGCTCGCTGCATGAGCCCGATCTTCTGGACACCGCGCGCAAAGTCGCCAGCAAGGCCGCTGAAAAAGGCTGCACGCTGCTGCTGCCCAGCGATGTGGTGGTGGCCAAGGAGTTCCGCGTCCATGCGCCGCACCAGACCGTGGCGGTGGACAAGATCGGCGCCGATGACATGGCCCTGGATGTGGGGCCTGCCACCATCGCCGCCTTCAAAACCAAGCTCTCGGCCGCCCGGACGCTGGTCTGGAACGGGCCTTTCGGGGCTTTTGAAACCGAACCTTTTGATGCTGGAACCGTAGCCGCGGCCAAAGCCGTGGCGGAAGCAACCAAGGCCGGCCACCTGTTGTCGGTGGCGGGCGGCGGCGATACGGTTGCGGCCCTTTCCCATGCCGGCGTTGAAGAAGATCTGACGTACGTCTCCACGGCCGGGGGGGCGTTTCTGGAATGGCTTGAGGGCAAAGAATTGCCGGGCGTAAAAGTTTTGAAAATATAGAGGAAGAGGAAAATGAACCTGCAGGAATTGAATACGATCGCCAAGGGAATGGTCCATAACGGTAAGGGCCTTCTGGCGGCTGACGAATCCAACACCACCATCGGCAAGCGTTTTGCCGACATCGCCACGGAAAACACCGAGGCCAACCGCCGCGATTATCGCGAATTCATGTTCCGCACCGACGGAGCCATGAAGAACCACATTTCGGGCGTCATCCTTTATGATGAAACCATCCGCCAGAAAGCCAAGGACGGCACCACCCTGGTGAAGCTGATCCAGGATGCCGGCGCGATTCCGGGCATCAAGGTCGATCTGGGTCCGGTGGCGCTGCCGGGCTTTCCGGGCGAAGTGATCACGCAGGGCCTGGACGGCCTGCGCGAGCGTTTTGCCGAATATCACAAGCTGGGCGCCCGCTTCGCCAAATGGCGCGCGGTGATCGATATCAGCCCCACCATTCCGACCTATGGCGCCGTGCATGCCAACGCCCAGGCGATGGCCCGTTACGCCGCCCTGGCGCAGGAAGCCGGCATTGTGCCGATCATCGAGCCGGAAGTGTTGATGGACGGTGACCATGACGCGGCGCGCTGCGAGGAAGTGACCACCTTTGTGCATAACGAGTTCTTCCACGAACTCTTTATCGCGCGCGTTGAGCTGGAAGGCATCATCCTCAAGCCCAACATGATCGTGGCGGGCAAGAAGAGCGCCAAGCAGGCCGGCGTGCAGGAAGTGGCCGAGCGCACCTTGCGCGTGCTTCGCCGCACCACGCCGTCGGCGGTGCCCGGCGTGGCGTTCCTGTCGGGCGGCCAGTCGGACCTGGACTCGACCGCGCATCTGGATGCCATGAACAAGATCGGCGGCAATCCCTGGCCGCTGACCTTCTCCTACGGCCGCGCCTTGCAGGCCGCGCCGCAGAAGGCCTGGGGCGGCAAGGAAGCCAATGTCGAAGCCGGCAAGAAGGCGTTCGCCCACCGCGCTTTGATGAACTGGAATGCGGCCAACGGTAAGTGGAACAAGGCCGAAGAAAAGGCCGCCTGAACCGTCCTTTGAAGTAAAAACAAAGGCCGTCCGCAAATTCTTTGCGGGCGGCCTTTGCATTCCTCTACCCCCTCTGCCTTCGCACGCTCCAGAGCGTGCTACGGCATCTCCCCCTTCCAGGCGCTTCGCGCCGAAGGGGGAGGAGGGCCACAGCAAGTTGAGAGACGAACCGTGTCTGATTGCCGTCTTTATCTGATTTCGCCGCCGAAACTGTCGCCGGCCAATTTCGTCATTCCGTTGCGCGAGGCGCTGGATGGCGGCGATGTGGCTTCGTTCCAGCTTCGCCTGAAACATGTCAGCGATGATGAAATCCGCCGCGCCTGCGATGCGCTTCGGCCCATCGTGCAGGCACAGGGCGCGGCCTTCATCCTGAACGACCGGCCCGACCTGGCGGCAGAGCTGGGCTGCGATGGCGTGCATGTGGGACAGGAAGATGCGTCTTATGCCGATGCGCGCGCCGCGCTGCCGAACGGCATTATCGGCGTCACCTGTCATGACAGCCGGCACCTGGCCATGGAAGCGGGAGAAGCCGGCGCTGATTATGTCGCCTTCGGCGCGTTTTTTCCCACCACCACCAAAGAGCCGAAAACCACGGCGGATATTGAACTTTTGCGGTCGTGGGCCGCGGATATGCTTGTGCCCTGTGTCGCCATTGGCGGGATCACGGTGAAGAAAGCGCCGGCGCTGGTGGAAGCGGGGGCCGATTTCCTGGCGGTGGCCGGCGGGGTCTGGGAGCATGAAGAAGGCCCGGAAGCGGCGGTTCGCGCCTTTGGCGCGCTGTTTTCACGCTAAGCGCGCCTGCTTCTGGTCAACCGCGCGGCCGCCTGCTATCACCCGCCCGCTGTTTGAACCTTCCGAACCTTCACCCGCGCTCCCAAGGAGGGGCGAATTCCCATGGCCAAGATCACCGGCAACGAAATCAGTCCCGGCACCCTGATCGAATATAATGGCGGCCTTTGGATCGCGGTGAAAACGGCGAAGGTCAAGCCCGGCAAGGGCGGCGCTTACAATCAGGTCGAACTCAAAAACGTCATCAACGGCACCAAGCTGAACCAGCGCTTCCGTTCCGACGAGGCGGTGGACGAAGTCCATCTGGAGAAAAAGGATTTTCAGTTCCTGTTCGCCAGCGGCGAAATGCTGACCTTCATGGACATGGAAAGTTACGACCAGATCGAACTGGCGACAGATTTTGTCGGCGACCAGGCGGTGTTCCTGCAGGACGGCATGAAGACCCTGGTGCAGATGTATGACGGCCGCCCCATCGGCATCAAATTGCCGGTGCAGGTCACCCTCACCGTCACCGAAGCCGATCCGGTCCTGAAAGGCGGCACCGCGGCGCCGTCCTTCAAAAGCGCGGTGCTAGAAAATGGTTTGAAGATCCAGGTGCCCCCTTTCATCGATGCGGGTGAAAAGATCATCGTCGCCACGGAAGATGGCTCTTATGTACGCAGAGCGGATTAGTCCCGGAGCATCGGCCAGGAAAAGTGCAGCCCCTATGGCGGTATTGATGCAAAACACGGGGCTGCGGTTTTCCGTCCGGCCGTGCGACCAAGGAAAAACTTAATGGCTTATCAGTCACCCACCCTGAATGTGATGATGGCGGCGGCGCGCAAGGCCGCCCGCCCCCTGGCGCGCGATTTCAACGAACTGGAAAATCTGCAAATCTCGATGAAGGGGCCCGCCGATTTTGTCACCAGCGCCGACAAGCGCACCGAAAAAATCCTGATCGAGGAATTGTCCAAGGCCCGTCCCGGCTATGGTTTTCTGGGCGAGGAAACCGGCGCGGTGGAAGGCAAGGACAAGAGCCACCGTTTCATCATCGATCCCATCGATGGCACCACCAATTTCATGCATGGCGTGCCGCAATTCGCCATCTCCATCGGGCTGGAACGCGAAGGCCAGATGGTGGCGGGCCTGATCCTCAATCCCATCACCGACGACCAATTTTATGCCGAGAAAGGCCATGGCGCCTTTCACAACAACAAGCGGCTGCGCGTGGCGGGCCGCAAAGAGATGGCGCCGTCGCTGTTTGCGACCGGTCTTCCCTTTCTGGGCCGCGAAGGCCATGAACGTGCGCTGGAAGAAACCGCCAAGGTGCTGGCGGTGTCGTCCGGCATCCGCCGTTTTGGCGCCGCCTCGTTGGACATGTGCTATGTCGCGGCCGGACGGTTTGATGGCTTCTGGGAACGCGGGCTTCAGCCCTGGGATGTGGCGGCGGGCATTGTTCTGGTGCGCGAAGCGGGCGGCATGGTGACCGACCTGAATGGCGGAACCGACATGCTGGCGGGCGGCACCATTCTTTGCGCCAATGAAAATCTTCATCCGCAGCTTTTGAAGATGCTGAAGGCCCACTGACAAAACGTCAGATTGTGGCTAGACTGCGGATTGGCTAAACTTTTTCAAAGTCGAATGCGGGCCAAGATGATGCGTTTTTCCACTCCGGTGCTTCTGGCCGGCCTTCTGGCCGCGACTTCCGGCGTGGCCCTGGGCCAAACCGTCCAGCGCGGCGATGAAGTCAGCGTCAATCCGCTGCCGGCCGGCGGGGGCAGCCAGACGCTGCTATATCCGGGCGGCCAATATATGCGGGTGGTGCAGCCGCTGCGCCAGCCGGGTCAGACCGACAAGGAAAGCGGCGCGCTTCAGCTTCATATGCCCGGCAAATCCAGCGCCCGTGCGCCGGTCACCCGCGCGGCATCCGCCGCGCCGCGCCCCGCGGTCTCGCGGCCGGCTGTGGTGGCGCGGGCGCCCGAGCCCAAACCTGAAGCGCCCAAACCCGAAGCACCCAAACCCGAAGCGTCCAAGCGTGTCGCCGTTGCCGCACCGCCGCCGCCACAGCAGCAACCCGCGCCCCAGTCCAACAACGGCTACAATGCCGGCTATGGCAATTTCGGCGCGCCCGCCGGTGGCGGAGATTCCATCTTCCAGGGCGGCCAAGCTCAATCCGCACCGCCCCGCCAGCAGGTCGCCAAGGCTTCACCGGCGCCGTCTGCCGCGATGGTGTCTCCTTCCGAGCCGGGCTTGACCAAGCGCAGCGTCATTCTTTTTGCGTCAGGTGCATCGGATCCCGCCCAGTCGGCGCTGGGTTCGATCAAATTCCTGGCCGGCGATCTCAATGCCTCGATGACTGGCTCGGGCAGCCGCATCCAGCTTCTGGCCTATGGCGGCGACAAGGGCGACAAGGGTTCCGATGCGCGGCGGCTTTCGCTCAAGCGGGCGCTGGCCATTCGCCAGGTGCTGATCGACGATGGCGTTCCGGCCGAACGGATTGATGTGCGCGCCATGGGCGGTGCAGATGACGGCGGCCCTGCCGATAGAGTTGATGTTTTTGTAAAGGCCTGAGTCAGTTATTTTTGGTCGCACGGCCGAACGCAAAACCGCTTCGCACTTTTGCTGGCCGATGCTCCGCCGCGTTGACGTCTTCGTGAAGGTCTAGGCTTTCGCTTCCGTCATCGCCGCATTCTGCGCTTCAGGTCCCAGCCACATGGTCAGCGAGATGGCCAGTGCCGCGCATCCGCCCACCAGCGCCATGGCCAGCGCGTAATTGCCGCCGGTATAGCCTGCGATAGCCGTCTGGATCGTGGGATTGCTGGCCGAGATCAGATTGCCCAGCTGATAGACCGTGCCCGGCAAAGTGCCGCGCACCGAAGGCGGCGACAATTCATTCAGATGCGCCGGCACCACGCCCCAGGCGCCCTGCACCAGGAACTGCATGATGAAAGCGCCGATGGCGAGCATCACGGCGGTGGGAGAAAAAGCCCATAACAGGATCACCGGCAGCGACAGCAGCGCGGCGGTCATGGCCGTGCGCCTGCGGCCCAGCCGCTGGCTTAAAGTGCCGAACAGGATGCCGCCCAAAACCGCGCCGACATTGTAAGTCACCGCAATGGCCGAGACCGTGGCGCGGCCAAAGCCATGCTGTTTCTGCAGGAACAATGGATAGAGATCCTGGGTGCCGTGGCTGAAGAAGGTATAGGCGGTCATCAGCACAATGGCGTAAAGCGCCAGCCGCCAATGCTGGGAGAGGACGGCGATGACGCCGGGGCCTTTTTGCCGGTTCCAGGCCGGCGCCGCAGGCACGCAGGTCATCAGATAAACGATCACGCCCAGGGCCGGGATCGCGCCGACCATGAAAAGCCCGCGCCAGCCGGTGATGGGATGCAGGAAAAAGAAAGCCAGCGCCGCCAGAAGATAACCCGCCGGATAGCCTGCCTGCATCAGGCCGGAAACAAAACCCCGCTTGTTGGCGCCGGTGGTTTCAAACGCCAAGCTGGCGCCCACGCCCCAGATGCCGCCCATGGCGATGCCGAACAGGCCGCGCAGCAGGAAAAACGCATTCAGGCTGGGCGCAAAGGCGGTGAGAAAACTGCACAGCGAATAAAGCGCGATGTTGAAGGCAAAAACCGAACGGCGGTTGTAGCGATCAGCCAGGCGGCCAAAGATGAAAGCCCCCAGCGGCCGCAGGATCAGCGTCACGGTCAGCGCGAATTCCGAAACCTGACCCACCGGCACGGCGAACTGCGCCGCAAGATCGGGAAACACAAAGGTCAGGATGAAGAAATCGAACGCATCCAGCGTCCAGCCCATGAAGGTGGCGGCCACCGTGTGGCGTTCAGCCTTTGTCCATTCCATGCGCGCCCCCGGTGCCATGGCCAAGGTTACTAATTCCCAACCGCGATGAGAACCCTTGCGATGGGACTGCAAACCTCTAAAAAGGAAGAATGTTGACCCGCGCTGCTCTTGCTTTGTTCTTGTCCGCTGCCGGCAGTGTGGCGGCTGAGGCTTCGACCACCGAAAGCCTGGGCACCGATGTCGCCATCGCCCTGCCGCTGATCGCCGGCGGCATCACCGTCTATAAGGCCGACTGGACCGGCACGGCGGAATTGGGGCTGGTGGGATTTTCGACCGTCGGCACGGCCTATGCCCTCAAGCATATCGTGCGCGAGCAGCGGCCCGACAAAAGCGATTATCAGTCTTTTCCATCCGACACCGCGGCGCTGGCTTTCGCGCCGGCGCAATTTTTGTGGGACCGTTATGGCTGGCAATATGGCTTGCCCGCCTATGCCGCCGCGACCTTTGTGGGCTGGAGCCGCGTCGATGCCCAAAAACATCACTGGTATGATGTGGCCACCAGCGCCGCTTTTTCCTTTGGCTTCAGCAAGGTCTTCACCACCCGCTATCGCGCGCCGGGCCTTTATTATGGCGCTGAAGCCTCCCCTGGCGGCGGATATATCCACCTGTCGTATAATTTCTAGCGGCCTTCGCCTATATTGACGCCCTTCGGCATGAAGGAGCCATCATGAAATTGCGCGCCGCCGCGCTGCTCTCATCCCTCTGGATCGCCGCGCCCGCTTTTGCCGCGGAACAGCAATCCATGGACCCGCGCTTCGCGCCGCAGCCGACGGAAGAAGCTTGCCGCTCGCTGACGCTGGCATCGACCGGCGGGCCGACCGTGAAAGATTCCAAAATACTTTTGCTGCGCTGGCTGGGATTTTCCACCTATGAACTGGTGTACGGCAATCAGATCATTCTGCTGGACAATTTCTATGACCGGGGTCCGCGCTTTCGCGACCTTGGTTTCAAGGCGGCGGACGTCAAACGCGCCAATCTGATCCTGGTCGGTCACGGCCATTTCGATCACATGGCCGACACTGCCCAGACCATGGCCCAGACCGGCGCGCCGGTCATCACCGCGCCGCTGTCGGCGGAAAAGCTTCTCACCGAAGGGGTCGATCCAAAGAAAATCCTGCAGGCCAACGGGCGTGACGGCCAGGTTTTCAAATTTAACGGCTTCATGGTTGAACCCATATTGGGCCGGCATGGTGAGCCGGGCCTGTCACCGGGCACAGGCGCTTTTCGCAAGGCTTATGCGGATGCGTTTCCCGCCACGCCGGAAGAAGAACAGGCCCAGCGCGCCATCAGCGCCAAGGGCACCAGCGATCCGCGCATCACCGCGGAAGGCGCGCTGGCTTTTGTGATCACGTTTGATGACGGGTTTCGCCTGGCTTTCCGGGATTCCGGCGGCTTCATGACCGACCAGGAAAAAGCGGCGATGACCAGAATTGGGCCGGTGGATATTCTGATCGGCGCCATCGCCGCCAATGTGGTGGCGGAAGCCAATGAAGCCATCTTGATGCCGATGATAGAGACCTATCGTCCCGCGATATATTTTCCCGCCCATCATGAGGAAGAAACCGGCAGCAATATCGACCGCGCCACCGAACCGATGTTTCAATACATCAAGAACAGGTTTCCCGGCACGGTGACCATTTCCAAGGAATTCCGCGAGCCGACCTGTTTTGACACCCGCTTCAACATTCGTTCGGGCAACACTCAGCACTGACCCTAAACGGAAACGTCCTTGAAGTTGTTGACCCGCGCCAGGCTGGGAAACAGCTTCATCCAGGCGCCCACCACCAGCAGCGTGCCGATGCCGCCGGCCACCACCGCCGGCACCGTGCCGATCAGAAATGCGGTGCCGCCGGATTCAAATTCGCCCAGCTCGTTCGAAGCGCCGATGAAAAGCTGGGAGACGGAAGAAACCCGCCCGCGCATGGTATCGGGCGTGGCAAGCTGGATCAGGGCGCCGCGGACATTGACGCTCACCATATCGGCCGCGCCCAGAACAAAAAGCGCCGCCAGCGACAGAGGCAAATAGCGGGAAAGGCCGAACACGATGGTCGCCACGCCAAAGATCGCCACCGCCGCGAACATTTTGGCGCCGACATGGTTGGCCAGCGGTTTGCGGGTCAGCATCACGCCCATCAGGAAGGCGCCGGCGGCCGGCGCGCTGCGCAAAAAGCCCAGGCCCAGCGTTCCGGAATGCAGGATATCGCGCGCATAGATGGGCAAGAGCGCCGTCGCCCCGCCCAGCAGGACCGCGAAAAGATCCAGCGAAATCGCGCCCAGAACCACCGGCCGTGAGCGGACAAAGCGCACGCCTTCGATCACACGCTCCAGCCTTGTGGCGAGTGTTTTTTCCGGAACAAAGCGCCGCCCGCCAAGCCCCGAAACAATCGCCGCCGCCAGCGCGAAGCCCACGATACAGATGGAATAAACCGCCACCGGCCCCAGCCCGTAGAGAAAGCCGCCCAGGGCGGGGCCGCCGATGATCGCGGCATTGAAGACCGAGACGTTGAGCGAAATCGAACGCGGCAGTTTTTCCTGCGGCACCAGAAAAGGCAGCAGCGATTGGCCGGACGGCCCGGAAAACCCGCGTGCCGCGCCGAACAGCACCAGCACGCCATAGAAGAGCGTCACATTCCGGGGCTCGAACAGGCTGAGGATCAAAAACAGGGCGCTGCAGGCCGCCTGCAGCATCGCCGCCAGGCTATAGACAATGCGCTGGTTCAGCCGGTCGGTGATGTCGCCGGCGGGCAGGGTGAGAAGAAACATGGGCAGGAACTGGCACAGCCCCACCAGGCCCAGCGACATGGGCGTGTGTTCAATGTCGTAGATTTGCCAGCCGATCGCCACCGACTGGACCTGGATCGCAATGGTGGAGACAAAACGCGAAACCACAAAGAGATAGAGATCGCGGCTGCGATAAAGGACGGACGGGATTTCGCTCATGACCGGGAGTTGTTGACCAGTCCGCTCGTAACATGCGGGCGGACGGGGCGCTAGAAGCCGGCCGTGGCGATCGCCTGCGTGTTCTGCAGATGCAGGGTCTGGCTGTTTTCGCCCGCTGACAGGGTAAACGCCACCGCATCGAATTTGGGCTTGGACAGGAAGGGCTTGGCGTCGCGCGAGAAGCCATAAGGCTCCAGCGGCACGCCCAGCCAGTTCACATCCATTTTGTTGTTGCTGTTGATGTCCTGGAAGGTCTCGACCGCATAGCGTCCCGGCGGCAGGTCTTTGAGGGAAATGGTGACGATCCCCGACGCGGCCGGAACATCGGCCGAGGCCACCGGAGAAGCCTTGTCGTTGGCATAGCGGGCGGCATCATAGACCCCCAGCCGCAGCATACCGCCCTGGGCGGAAACCCGTTCGATATGGATGGTCAGGCTTGCGGTCTCGTGGCCGGTGGCGGCGGCTAGGCTCTCCGCTTTCGCGGGCTCCACGAGCCAGATCGCCGCCACCGCCATCGAGGCCATGAACAGCCAGAAGGACGCGAGCGCGAAAAGGCTCAATCTTCCCATCCTGTCCACGCGTAGGCCCCCCGATTTGCTCTTTTCTATTTGTATTAAATTGTCGCAAAAAATCCCGATGGTGACAATATGGCAAAAAGGCAACAGCGCCCCGGGGGTTTTCCCGGGCCGCTGCTGGTTTTTCGAGGATCGAGGTAAGGGAGGCCGGCAGATTGGCCTAGGCCAGTCTGGGTTCCAGCTTCTTGCAGGCGTCGATCAGACCCTTCACGGAATCGGCCGACTTGTTCAGGGCCTCTTTCTCGGCGGCGGTCAGTTCCAGCTCAACCACCCGTTCAATGCCCCTGTCGCCGATCACCACCGGCAGGCCGACATACAGGTCCTTGATGCCATAGGGACCATCCACATGGACGGCACAGGGCAGCACCCGCTTCTGGTCCTTGAGGAAGCTTTCCGCCATGGCGATGGCGCTGGTGGCCGGGGCGTAATAGGCCGAGCCGGTCTTGAGCAGGCCGACAATTTCGGCGCCGCCATCGCGGGTGCGCTGGATGATCTGGTCCAGGCGTTCCTGCTTGATCCAGCCCATCTTGACCAGTTCCGGCAGGGAAATACCCGCCACGGTCGAAAAGCGCGGCATCGGCACCATGGTGTCGCCATGGCCGCCCAGCACAAAAGCCGAAACATCTTCCACCGAAACGCCCAGTTCTTCGCCCAGGAAATGGCGGAAACGCGCGCTGTCCAGCACGCCGGCCATGCCCACAATCTTGTTGTGCGGCACGCCCGACAATTTCTGCAGCGCCCAGACCATGGCGTCGAGCGGGTTGGTGATGCAGATCACAAAAGCATTGGGGGCATGGTTCTTGATGCCCTCGCCCACCGCCGCCATGACTTTCAGGTTGATGGCGACCAGGTCGTCGCGGCTCATGCCGGGCTTGCGCGGCACGCCGGCGGTGACGATGACCACATCGGCGCCCGCGATATCGGCATAGTCGTTGGTGCCCTTGAGCTTGGCGTTAAAGCCATCGACCGGGCCCGACTGGCTGAGGTCCAGCGCCTTGCCCTGGGGCAGGCCTTCGGCGATGTCGAAAATGACCACATCGCCCAGTTCTTTGAGGCCGATCAAATGGGCCAGAGTGCCGCCGATTTGTCCGCCGCCGATAAGGGCAATTTTCTTGCGCGCCATGGGGAAATCCTTCCAAAAAAAGCCGCGCGGTAAGTAGCGGGCGGCGTGCTGCAGCGCAAGGTGGCCGAGTCACGCAGCCCCTCACCCGCACAGGCCCTCCTCCCCCTTCCGTGCGGAGCACGTAGAAGGGGGAGATGGCGTAGCTGGCCCTCGGACCAGCGAAGCCAGAGGGGGATCAACCTGCAATCAAACGGACAAAACCCATTGCGCCATGGGGATCTGAGCCATACGTCCCGGTCGCCGGCGCGAAGTCAAAGCTATAAAGACCGCCCAGGCCGATCTTGAAGCCTTCCGCCACCGGCCAGTCATGGATGACGCCCAGCGTCGCCTCGCCCGCGCCGCGCACCTTGCTGCCGGGCGCCAGTTCATCGCTGCCGATATTTTCGCCGCGGGCAAACAGGGTCCAGGCATCATCGGGCTTGAATTCGCTTTCGATCAGCCCGGCGCTTTCATTCACGCCGTTTGACAGGCGCTTGTTGCCGAACGCCGCCGTGGCGGCCAGGGAGCCGAAATCGAAAACCCGAAACCAGGTCGCCGAAGCGGTGACACGGTTTTCGTTGATGGCGGGCGTGAGCTGTTCGGGGCTTTTGAGAAAACCCTGCGAGACTTGCAGCGACCAGTTTTCGTCTGGGTTGTAGGAGAGCCGCACCGAGGTTGAATCGAACCGCGCCGGATCGAAATTGAAACGATACTGGTCCGGTTCGCGGCCGGTGAAGCGCGAGGCTTCCAGTTTCCAGTCATCATGCACGGCGCCAAACGTCACCACGCCGAAACTGACATGGGTGGAATCCAGCCAGTGATGGCTGATCGGGTGGCGGGATCATCCTGGGCTGAAATGCGGTGCATGTAAGCGGTGGGGCCCAGCGCCGGTTCGCCCGGATCCCGGCATAAACAAACACACTGTCGCTATTCGAAAAGAAATGGCTGTAGCTGCCGGCCAATTCCATCAAAAGATCGTGCGGATGCTGACGATCCAGCAGCGGCGTGACGCCGTTGGCGGTTTCGCCCGATGCCAACAGCAGGGGATAACCGCGCCGCCCGATGAAAGGATCGCTGCTCACCATCACATGCAGCCCCAGCATGTCGTCCTGCGACAAGGGATGGGTGAGCATCGCCATCGCCATGCCGTTTTCATAAGCCATGGAATCGCCGCGCGGGCCTGACTGGCTGTCGAGCACGCCCAATAGACGGCCCTGAAACATCGCCATGCCGTAATCGCCCATTTGCATGATGCCGGACATCGGCGCCGTATCGGGCTGCCAGCTGGTGCCCGAAGCCTCGCGCGTCATGCCATAACCGCCCAGCATGCCGGTCATGGACATCGGCATGGCGTTACCGCCGCTCATATCCATGCCGGCCATGTCCTGCGCCAGCGCCGGGCGCGCGAAGACAAGGAGCAACAGGAAAGCGAAACGCTTTTTCATTGCGGCAACAGAAACAGAAAAGGCCGGACCCGCAAAGCGGACCCGGCCTTTTCTTTTCGTCAGAAAAGAAAGCGGTTTAGATCGCTTCCTTCAATTCCTTGGAAGCGCGGAAGGCAACTTTCTTCGACGCTTTGATCTTGATGGCTTC
>CAIXUE010000230.1 GCA_903922545.1 uncultured Alphaproteobacteria bacterium
ACCATGAAACTGCGTCAATATTTGCTGCCCGTTATGCTTGCCGCCATTCCCGCCCTGACTGCCATCCCGGCCTGGGCCGCCGGCGGCGCCGGAGCTGATCAACCCAGCGGGCCCGGCTCGGAAGTCCAGGCCGCCCTGACCCTGTATGCGGGCGGCATTGCCTTTGGAAAGATGGATTTGGACACCACCTTTCGGGGGGCCGAGTACCATTCGGTCTCCAATTTCACGACGTCGGGCGTGGTCAACGCTTTCTGGCAGGCCCAGATCCAGGCGACCTCATCGGGCAAGGTGGGCGCCAAGGTTCTGGAGCCGGGCCTGTATGATTCCTTCGACACCAACCGGTCCGGCAAGAAGCAGCAAGTTT
Source organism: uncultured Alphaproteobacteria bacterium (assembly GCA_903922545.1). The sequence continues at coordinate 365 of CAIXUE010000230.1, forward strand.
CGCTGACTTACGAAAACGGCGCCCCAAGACTGTTCGCCGATCCGGTCTATTCGACCACCGGTTTTGAGGTGAAGCCGGAAGACCAGAAAAACACCATGGATCCGCTCAGCGCCGTCACCTTCATCGTCAGCGGTGTGGCCGATGCGAGCAATCCTTGCGCCCTTACCGCGCCGGTGTTCGACGGACGCCGCCGCTACAACATCGAAATGAGCAAGGTGAAGGACACCGACATCAAGCTCGACAACGGGCTTTATGCCGGCAAGGCCGTGCAGTGCCAGATCAAGTACCGCGCCCTGGGCGGCATGCGGCCCGGCGTTCTGCGCAAGAACAATGAAAGCTTCCCGCCCATCAATGCCTGGATCGTGACCTATCACGGCGCGGGCGGGCACGACTTTGCCGTGCCGGTGCGGGTCTGGGCCGACACCCAATATGGCCAGCTTGCCGTGGTGGCAGACTCCATCAAGGTGGACGGCCAAAAACCTTAGATTTTGATCCCCCTCTGCCTTCGCTGGCGTTCGGCGGCAAACGGTCCACTGGACCCTTTGCCCTGGCCTCACGGCCAGCTACGGCATCTCCCCCTTCCAGGCGCTGCGCGCCGAAGGGGGAGGATGACCTTTCGTGAGTTACCAGCTGTAAGTACGGCAGCGAACCTCCGGGTACGGAATATCGAGTCCCCGGAGGCAGGGCCGGACTCCATGCTTGGGCTTATCAACAAGATGTGGTGGTTAACGCGCCTTGACAACCGGCTAAATGTATGAGAACAAAGGCAGATATCGTTAGTGTTAGTGATTCGAGCCCTATTCGTTCCACTCCCGTTCTATTTTTTTTACCGGGCATCCACAGCAGACCGGAACAAGCCTTTGGGCCAGAAGGCTTTATCCCAACAGCCCCCTCCTTCTATCGTGGCGCCATGCATTCCGATCCCCGTATCCTGAAACGGGCGGCCCAGGCTGCCAAAGTCACCGCCGTTCTGGGCCCCACCAACACCGGCAAGACCCATTACGCCATCGAGCGCATGCTGGCGCACCGCTCAGGCATGATCGGCCTGCCGCTGCGGCTTCTGGCGCGCGAGGTCTATGACAAGGTCGTGCGCCTGCGCGGGGCCGGCGAAGCCGCCCTGATCACCGGCGAAGAAAAAATCATTCCCAAGCATGCGCGCTTTTACGTCTGCACCGTGGAGGCGATGCCGCTCGACATTTCGGTGGCGTGCCTGGTGGTGGATGAGATCCAGCTCTGCGCCGATCCCGAACGCGGCCATATCTTCACCGACCGGCTGCTCAATGCCCGGGGCGAGGAAGAAACCCTGTTCCTGGGCAGCGACACCATGCGCGGCGTCATCCAGAAATTCATTCCCCGCGCCTGGTTCATCACCAGGCCGCGCTTTTCCGACCTGGCCTATACCGGCGCGAAGAAACTGACGCGCCTGCCGCGCCGTTCGGCGGTGGTGGGATTTTCCGCCGAGGATGTTTACGGCATTGCCGAAGTCGTGCGGCGCCAGCGCGGCGGCGCCGCAGTAGTGTTGGGCGCCCTTTCGCCTCGCACCCGCAATGCACAGGTGGCGCTGTACCAGTCGGGTGACGTGGATTTCCTGGTCGCCACCGACGCCATCGGCATGGGGCTTAACATGGATGTCGATCATGTCGCCTTCGCGGCGCATGAAAAATTCGACGGACGGACATTGCGGTCTTTGTCACCGGCTGAGACCGGGCAGATCGCCGGCCGCGCCGGGCGTTACATGAATGACGGCACCTTTGGCGTTACCGGAGAATGCGAGGAATTCGACGAAGAGCTGGTGGGCCGGGTGGAGAGCCATCGCTATGACCCGGTCAAGGTTCTGCAATGGCGCAGCAGCGCGCTGAATTTCCAATCCGTCAGCCAGTTGCTGGAATCCCTGAACACGCCGCCGCCGGAAAAAGGCCTGGTGCGGGCGCGGCCGGCCAGCGACGCGATTGCGCTTTTGCATCTGTCGCAGGACGTGGAGGTGACGGGACGCGCCACCACGCCGGCGCAACTGCGGCGGTTATGGGAGGTCTGCCAGCTGCCGGATTTCCGCAAACTGTCGGAAGACGAACATGCCCGCCTGGTGCGGGCGATATTTCTGTTTTTGAGTGAAGGCCATATCCCAGATGACTGGATGGCGCGCCAGATCGCGCGGCTGGATGTCATCGAAGGCGATGTCGCAACCCTGTCGGGGCGGCTGGCCCAGATCCGCACTTTCAGTTACGCGGCGCACCGCGCCAACTGGACGGCGGACGGCGCCCATTGGCAGGGCGAAACACGCGCCGTGGAAGACCGGCTGTCTGACGCGCTGCACGAATGCCTGACCCTGCGTTTCATTGACCGGCGCACATCAGTGCTGATGAAACATCTGCGCGAGGACGAGATCACCAGCCTGACGCTGGATGAATCCGGCGGCGTGGCGATCGGCGGCGAATTGATCGGCCGGCTGGACGGGTTTCATTTCACTCCCGATCCGCGGGCGCCAGTTGAAGGCAGTGGAGCCATTCATGGCCGCATCTTGCGCACCGCCGCGATGCGGGGACTGGAGCATGAGTTTCTGGACCGCGCCGCCGCTTTGACCGGCGCGGCCGACAAGGCGATCACGCTCAGCGAACATGGCAAGCTATGGTGGGACGGCGCCATTGTGGCGAAACTGACGCCGGGTTCTTCGCCGTTGGCGCCCACCGTCACGCTTTTGGCGGATGAATGGCTGAAGGGCAATCCCCGCGCTTCGGTTCAGGCGCGGCTGGAGGCTTTCATCAAGGCGCGGCTTGAAGCGCGCATCGAGCCGCTGCTGGCGTTGCAACGCGCAGCGGAAACACGCGCCGGCAGCGCCACGGCGCTTCCTGGTTACGCACGCGGGCTGGCGCATCAGCTGGCAGAGAATTTCGGATCCCTGGATCGCGGCACATTGGACCTGCCGGAAAAATTGGGACCGGTGCTACGTGCTCTCAAACCGTTCGGTGTATGGTTCGGACGACGCTCGGTTTATCTGCCGCGCCTGTTGCGTCCCGATGCGGCGGCGCTGCTGGGACTGCTCTGGGGAATCTGGACGCGCGCCGAACAGTTGATGGGACCACCGTCGCCCGGTCTCACATCCTTCGCGCGCGGGCCTGAGCCGGAAGCATTTCTGGCTGCCTGCGGCTTTCGCGTTTTTGCTGGCCGCGGCATTCGCCTGGATATGATCGAGCGGCTGGAAGACGAATTGGAAAAAGCCGCCGCCAGCGGTGAAAGTGCAGATGCATCGCTGCCCAGGCTGGTGTCGCTCTTGGGCGCGGGCAATGAGGAAGGCCGCAGCGTATTGGCAGCGCTGGGCTGGCGAACCGTGCCGGTGGAGGGCGCCGCACCCGTGTTGCGCAAGGCGCGCGAGAAGCGCCGCCCTTCCGAGCCGGAAAAAGTTCCGCCTTCCGATTCGCCGTTCGCGGGGTTGGCGCAACTGGTGAAATGACCGGCGCTCGTTTGGACAAATGGCTGTTCCATGCGCGGTTCTACCGGACCCGTCCTTTGGCCCAGGCGGCCGCGGCCAAGGGCAAGGTCAGGCTGAATGGCAGGCGGGTGGAAAAGCCCGCCCAAGGGGTCAAGCCCGGCGATATCCTCACCCTGGCCCGGGGCGGAGAAATCCTGGCGGTGCGGGTGCTGGCCCTGGCCGTGCGCCGGGGCTCCGCGCCACAGGCGCAGGCTCTCTACGAAATCGTCGCGGACTAAACCCTTGATAAGGCCGCGCGAGGGCCTTATGGACCTACCCGCTATCGGAGCCTGCCCATGACCTATGTCGTTACGGAAGCCTGCATCAAGTGCAAGTTCATGGATTGCGTCGAAGTCTGCCCCGTGGACTGCTTTTACGAGGGCGAAAATATGCTGGTCATCCACCCGGACGAATGCATCGATTGCGGCGTCTGTGAGCCGGAATGCCCGCCTGAGGCGATCAAGCCCGATACCGAATCTGGCCTGGAAAAGTGGCTGTCGGTGAACGCCGAATACGCCAAGGTCTGGCCCAATATCGCCCAAAAGGGTGACGCGCCGGCCGACGCCAAGGACTGGCAGGGAAAACCTGACAAGTTCGAGAAATTTTTCGACCCAAAACCGGGATCCGGCTCCTAAGCGGAACTTCTCCTTAAGGGCGTAGCGGCAAGCCGCTGCAACCGTGCCAAGGGCTTGAATTGGCGCAATAAAAGTACGAAGCCGAATAATCTTCGTATTTTCAACCCCTTGGACCTGTTTTTGCTTCCTTTTTCTCGATTCTTGTGGTAGGGTATCTGCCTGGCCACCCCTCAGCCTGTCTGCGTCCGGATCGTCCCCTCCGGCGAGGAAAAAGCCAACAAAGTCGTGCAATCCCGCGTTCCCCTGCCTTTAAGCGGGAAACGCCAATTGGAAGCCCTCATGACCGCCCCGAAAACCACCGCCAAGCCGACGGCAGCCCCCGCCGCCCCGGCCAAGAAACTCCCCGCCAATTCCAACCGGAAGCATGAATTCAAGACCAACGACCATGTGGTCTATCCCACCCATGGCGTGGGCAAAGTTTCCGGTATTGAGGAAAAGGAAGTCGCGGGTCTTGTTCTCGAGCTGTTCATCATCGAGTTCGAAAAAGACAAGATGACCCTGCGCGTGCCCACCTTGAAGGCCAAGGCCGTCGGGATGCGCAAGCTGTCGTCCCCTGAAGTGGTGGGCAATGCGCTCAACACCCTGAAGGGCCGCGCCCGCATCAAGCGCACCAATAGATCCTGTATAGCCAGTAACACCTTGTATGCCT